>JAOARA010000370.1 GCA_025211115.1 Roseicyclus sp.
CCCACCCCCTTGGACCGGATCAGGCGCGCCACCTGTTCGACCTTGTCGACCAGCGCCTTGGGCGCATCCTCGAACAGCAGATGCGCCTCGTCGAAGAAGAAGACGAGCTTGGGCTTGTCGGGGTCGCCCACCTCGGGCAGCTCCTCGAACAGCTCGGAGAGCAGCCAGAGCAGGAAGGTCGCATAAAGCCGGGGCGACTGCATCAGCTGGTCGGCGGCCAGGATGTTGACGCGCCCGCGCCCCGCCGCATCGGTCAGGAACAGGTCGGCCAGCTCCAGCGCCGGTTCACCAAACAGGCGGTCACCCCCCTGCCCCTCGAGCACCAGAAGCCGACGCTGGATCGCGCCGATGGAGGCGGTCGAGATGTTGCCGTAGCGCAAGCCCAGCTCGGCCCGCGCCTCGCCCACGAAGACCAGCAGCGCCTGCAGGTCCTTGAGGTCGAGCAGCGCCATCTCCTCCTCGTCGGCGACGCGGAAGGCGATGTTCAGAACCCCCTCCTGCGCCTCGGTCAGCTCGAGCAGCCGCGCCAGCAGCAGCGGCCCCATCTCGGACACGGTGGTGCGCACCGGGTGACCCTTCTGCCCGAAGAGATCCCAGAAGGTCACGGGGCAGGCGCCATAGGCGAAGTCATGCAGACCGATGGTGGCGGCACGGGCAAGAAAGGCCTCGTGCAGCTTGTGATCGGCGCGGCCCGCCTGCGCGAGCCCCGCAAGATCGCCTTTCACATCGGACAGGAAAACCGGCACGCCGCGGGCCGAGAACCCTTCGGCGAGGATCTGGAGGGTGACGGTCTTGCCCGTCCCGGTCGCGCCCGCGATCAGCCCGTGGCGGTTGGCATAGCCCAGCAACAGGTCTTGCGGGGTGCCATACCCCTCGCCGCCGCCACCGATGAAAATCCCGTCACTCATGCGCCGCCTCCCGGCCCGATAACACCGGGGCGCAGAATACAGCCCCCGCGCCTCCGCGCCAGTGCCAAGCGGTGCCCTGCGCGCCCCGACCTGCGCCGCCGTCGCGCGCGCCGAACGGCATTTTGGACCAGTTGGTAAAAGGCGAAACGCCCCCCGATTTGGGCTGTTGACGGATGCGACCGACTGTCATAGCGTCCCGGTCACAAAGTCGGCCAGTCCGACAGGGAGAGAAAAAAAACATGCAAAGGGTCCGCTTGCGGACCCTTTCGCTTTTGGGGTCCGACCTGGGTCGGGCCGCCGACAGGCGGGGCGCGGGGGCCTCTCGGGGCAGGGTCCGAACAGGGTGTGGAACGGCGTGCCGACGCGACGCGCGTAGCGGCACCTCCTTGCCGATGCGCCCCGGACGCGGGGCATTTTGCCCCTGACAGCGCAGCCGTTGCATGTTAGCCACCGGGCGGAACACCAGACGAAGACCGCAAAGGAGATGCGTCGCATGCCGCTTCAGACTGTCCTGCGGGCGGGCCTCGCGCTTGGCCTTGCCGCCCTGCCGATGACGGCCCTTGCCCAGACCGCGGACACCCTTCCCGTGGGCGAAACCCCGGTGGGCGAGACCTATGTCGCGGAAACCCATGGCGATTGGGAAATCCGCTGCATCCGCGCCGAGGAAGGTCAGCCCGAGCCCTGCCAGATGTACCAGCTCCTGCGCGACGAGGGCGGCGGGGCCGTGGCCGAGTTCAACGTCTTCGACCTGCCCGACGAAGGCCAGGTGGTGGCGGGCGCGACCATCGTGACGCCGCTCGACACGCTGCTGACGCCGGGCATCCGCCTGCGCGTCGATGACAGCTCCTGGTCCGAATACCCCTTTGCCTTCTGCCAGCCTGTCGGCTGTTTCGCCCGCCTCGGCCTGACCGAGGGCAACGTCGAGGCGATGCGCGCGGGCGGCGAGGCCATCGTGGCCCTCGTGCCGCTTCCGGCGCCCGACCAGGTGATCCAGGTCTCGGCCTCGCTGAGCGGCTTCACCGCCGGCTTCGCCGCGCTGGAAGAGCGCAACGCCGCCGCGATCTCGCTGTTCCAGCAGCTGCAGCAGCAGCAATAAGGGCACGGCCATCGCGGGGGCACCCGCGAGCTTGAACGGAACACGACACGCCCCGACCCTCAGCCCGGTCGGGGCGTTTTCCGTTTCACGGCACGCTCAGGGGGCGCGGCGCAGCGCCAGCACGGCGTTCAGCCCGCCGAAGGCAAAGGCGTTGGACAGGCAGGCGTCGACCTTGGCCTCGCGTGCCACGTTCGGCACCACGTCCAGCGCGCATTCCGGGTCCGGTTCCTCGTAGCCGATGGTGGGCGCGATCACCCCGTCCTTCAGCGCCATGATGCAGGCCAGAAGCTCGACCGCGCCGGTGCCGCCGATCAGGTGGCCATGCATCGACTTGGTCGAAGACATCATCAGCTCGTTGGCGTGATGGCCGAAGGCATCCGAGACGGCGGCGCATTCCACCCGGTCATTGGCCGCCGTTCCGGTGCCATGGGCGTTGATATAGGCGACCTCGTCGCGGTTCAGCCGCGCGTCCTTGAGCGCGCCCGAGATG
Organism: Roseicyclus sp.; assembly: GCA_025211115.1. Classification (GTDB taxonomy): domain Bacteria; phylum Pseudomonadota; class Alphaproteobacteria; order Rhodobacterales; family Rhodobacteraceae; genus Roseicyclus. Next base: position 2,495 of record JAOARA010000370.1, read on the forward strand.
GTACGCGCCGCCCCCTGTTCCGAGGGCATGACGATATCGGCCGCGTCCGAGGTCATGGCGAAGCCCACCACCTCGGCCAGGATCTCGGCACCGCGTTTCTTGGCGTGCTCGAATTCCTCGAAGATGAAGACGGCGGCCCCCTCGCCCTGCACCATGCCGTTGCGGTTGGCGCTGAAGGGGCGGCAGGCGTCCTTGGACATCACGCGCAGCCCTTCCCAGGCCTTCACCCCGCCGAAACTCAGCATCGCCTCGGAGCCGCCCGTCACCATCACGTCGGCCACGCCGCCCCGGATCAGCTGGAACGCCAGCCCCATCGCGTGGTTGGACGAGGCGCAGGCGGTGGCGACCGAGAAACTCGGCCCCTTCAGGTTCCATTCCATGCTCACATGGCTGGCGGCCGCGTTGTTCATCAGCTTGGGCACGACGAAGGGATGGACGCGGTTCTTCCCCTCTTCATAGACCGAGCGGTAATTCTCGTCCCATGTGTTCACGCCGCCGCCCGCGGTGCCCAGCACCACGCCCGCGCGCGTGGCCAGCTCGCCGGCAAAGGTCAGGCCGGCCCCGTCCAGCGCCTCGTGGGCCGCGACGAGGGTGAATTGCGTGAACCGGTCGTATAGCGCGATCTGCTGGCGGTTGAACCGCGCGTCGGGGTCGTAGCCCTTGACCTGCCCGCCGATGCGCACCGACAGGCGCTCCACGTCGCGCAGCTCCAGCTCGCCGATGCCGCAGCGCCCCTCGCGCATCGCCTCGAGGGTGCGGGGCACGTCATGGCCAAGCGCGTTGATCGTGCCCTGCCCGGTGATGACGACGCGGCGCATGGTGGCTCAGTCGCCCTTCTGCTCGGCCAGCAACCCCTCGACCGCGGCGACGATGGCGGCGACCGAGGAAATGTCGAACTCGCTCTCCTCGGGGGCGTTGGCGTTGAACGGCACCTGGATGTCGAAGGCTTCCTCGATGGCGAAGATCGACTCGACCAGCCCGAGGCTGTCGATGCCGAGGTCCTGAAGGCTCGCCTCCATCGTCACGTCGCCCGGCTCCAGCACCGCCTGTTCGGCGATGATCCCGATCACCTTGTCGCGGACAGTCTCGGACATGCTTGCACCCCGTTTGATCTAGGGCGTCATCTAAGGTGTCTTGTCCGACTTGAAAACGGCTTTCTGCAGCTCTGCGACCGCTTTGGCCAGTCGCGGCAGCCGGCGCAGGCCCTTGTACATCTCGACCTGGGTTTCCATCCGCACCGCCGGATACCCCAGAAGCGCGCGGCCCGGCGGGACGGTCGACAAGATGATGGTGGAGGCGCCGGTCTCCACGTCCGACCCGATCTCGAGGGTGGCGGCCACCCCGGTCTGCCCGCGAAGCACCACGCGGTCGCCCACCGTCACCGACCCGGCGATCCCCACCTGCCCACACAGCAGGCAGTCGCGCCCGATGCGGCAGTTGTGTCCGACATGGACCATGTTGTCGAGCTTGGTGC
>JAOARA010000371.1 GCA_025211115.1 Roseicyclus sp.
ATGCCGCCTGCGCCGATCACGGTGGGGACGCCGACATACATCTTCTTCAGGCCGAACTCGCCGTCGCAATGGGCGGCGCAGGGCAGGACGCGCTTCTGGTCCTTGAGATAGGCTTCGGCCATTTCGATGGCCGACGTCGCGGGCGCGTAGAAGGCCGAGCCGGTCTTCAGCAGGCCCACGATCTCGGCGCCGCCGTCACGGGTGCGCTGGACGATGGCGTCGAGCTTCTCCTGCGTGGTCCAGCCCATCTCGACCAGGTCGGGGAGCGGGATGCCCGCGACGGTGGAGTAGCGCACCGAGGGGACCATCGTGTCGCCGTGGCCGCCGAGAACGAAGGCGGTGACGTCCTTCATCGAGACGTCGAATTCCTCGGCGAGGAAGTGGCGGAAGCGCGCGCTGTCGAGCACGCCGGCCATGCCGCAGACCTTGTGCGGGGGCAGGCCGGAGAATTTCTGCAGCGCCCAGACCATCGCGTCGAGCGGGTTGGTGATGCAGATCACGAAGGCGTCGGGCGCGTTGGCGGCGATGCCTTCGCCGACCGATTTCATGACCTTGAGGTTGATGCCCAGAAGGTCGTCGCGGCTCATGCCCGGCTTGCGCGGCACACCGGCGGTCACGATGCAGACATCGGCGCCCGCGATGTCGGCGTAATCATTCGTGCCCTTGAGCTTGGCATCGAATTTTTCCGACGGGCCGGACTCGGCGATGTCGAGCGCCTTGCCTTGCGGAACGCCTTCGGCGATGTCGAAGAGCACGACGTCGCCCAGTTCCTTGAGTGCCGCGAGATGCGCGAGCGTGCCGCCGATCTGTCCGGCGCCGATAAGCGCGATCTTGGGTCTGGCCATGAGATTGATCTCCAAGTCCCTCGTTGATATCGGCGCGTTGCGTAGCCCCGAGAACGCAACCGCGCAAGCCTGCTGCAACGCGGCGGAAAGCCCCAGTGGCCGGAGGGCAGGGGGCAAGGCGCTGAAACCCTTGGGAAAGGAGGGCCCATGCTGGAGGGATGGGTGATCGTTCTGGCCGCGGCAGGCGCGCTGCTTGCGGGCATTTCCAAGGGCGGCTTCGGCGGGTCGCTGGGCTTTGCCAGCTCCGCGATTCTCGCGGTGGTGGTGGAGCCGGGGGTGGCGCTCGCCCTGATGTTGCCGGTGCTGATGGCGATCGACCTGGCCGCGGTGCGGGCCTATTGGGGCCGCTGGCACGCGCCCGGCGCGCGGGCGATCCTGACGGGCGCGGTGCCGGGGCTGGCGATCGGGGCGGCGCTGTTCTTCGTGGTGTCGAGCGACGCGATCCGCGTGCTGATCGGGCTGATCGCGGTGGCCTTTCCGCTGTTCCGGCTGGCGATGGCGCGGGGGCTGATCGCCAAGCGGCCCAAGGTCTTCGACCGGCGCAAGGGGTGGCTGGCGGGGATGGGCGTGGGCTTCGCCAGTTTCGTGGCCCATGCGGGCGGGCCGCCCTTCGCGGTCTTCATGCTGGGACAGGAGGGCGTGGACAAGACGCGCTACCACGCGACATCGGTGATGGTGTTCTGGGTGGTCAACGCGCTCCAGGCGGTGATCTACGCCATGATCGGGCTGTTCACATGGCAGACGCTGGGCTGGAGCCTTGCGCTGATCCCCTTCGCGCTCGCGGGCACCTATGTCGGGGTCTGGGCGCACCGGATCATTCCCGAACGCGCGTTCTTCGCGGTCACCTACACCGCGCTGGCCCTGACGGGGCTGAAGCTGCTGCACGACGGGCTGCTGTGAGCGGCGTCACAGGGGCGCGCCCCGCGGGGCGGGCGGCAGGGTTTCGAAATAGCCGCCCGAGGCGATCAGGCAGGTGGTGCCATCGGCCGAGGTGATGGTGATCGTCCAGCTGCCGGTTTCGTCGGAGGCGAAGACCTCGACGATGCGGTTGCGGGGGGCGAGGCCGATCGAACGGACGCTTTCGCCGTAGCGGTTGCCCAGTTGCGCGACGATCTGGTCGCGCGCGCCGCAGATCATCGTGTGGGTGCCCTGCGCCATGGCCGGACCCGCCGTCAGAACGGCCAGAAGCGCGGTTGCAAGTCGAACGTGACCCATGTCGGAGCCTTTCGTGCAGGGCGCGAGGACGGATGGTGACGGCCCCGTGCCGGTCTCGATCCCTCCGCGCGCCCTGCACCATCCCGTGAGTCGGCACGTCCCGAGCATGGTTGCGCCTGAAAGGTTAAAACGGGATGAACCGACACCGGATTCGGCGTTTTGTTTCGTTCCGGGTGCCCCGCGCGCAATTTTTTTGCTGCGCCGCGGCATCCTGTGTCTTGCATCGCGGCGCGACCTGTGGTCCCTCACGGGGCCAAAGCCGCCGCCATGAAGGACAAGGCCGATGGACCTGCGTGCCCGCCCCTACCGTTCCGTTCTCTACATTCCCGGCTCGCGCGACCGCGCGCTGGAGAAGGCCAAGACCCTGCCGGTCGATGCCATCATCTTCGACCTCGAGGATGCGGTGGCCGCCGATGAAAAGGTCAACGCCCGCGACCTGCTGGCCACGCGGCTGGCCGAAGGCGGCTACGGGGGCCGCGCGCAGATCGTGCGGATCAACGGCATGGACAGCGCCTGGGGCGCGGATGACCTTGCGGCGATTGCCGCCATCGGGCCGCAGGCGATCCTGCTGCCCAAGGTCGCCTCGGCCGCCGATGTCGCGGCGGTTGCCGCGCAGCTCGACGCCATACCGGCGGCGAAAGACACCGCGATCTGGGCGATGATGGAGACGCCCGAGGGCATCCTGAACGCCGCCGAGATTGCGCGGGCGCCGCGCATGGCGGGCTTCGTGATGGGCACCAACGACCTGGCCAAGGAGCTGGGCTGCCGGACGCGGGGCGCGATGCACATGGCGTTGCAGCATTGCCTGCTGGCGGCGCGGGCCGCCGGGATCGTCTGCGTCGACGGGGTCTACAACGCCTTCAAGGACGAGGAAGGGCTTGCCGCCGAGTGTGCCGAGGGGCGCGATTTCGGCTTTGACGGCAAGACGCTGATCCACCCCGCGCAGGTGGCCATCGCCAACGCGGCCTTTGCGCCCTCGGAAGACGAGATCGCGCTCGCCCGCCGCCAGATCGCCGCCTACGAGGAGGCGATGGCGCAGGGGCAGGGCGTTGCCGTGGTGGACGGCAAGATCGTGGAAAACCTCCATGTGGACACGGCGCGCGCGACGCTCGCCAAGGCAGAGGCAATCGCCGAACGGGAGGCCGCGTGATGGGTTTCATTCTCCTGATCCTCGGGATCGTGCTGTTCGTGGGCGCGCACTGGTTCAAGCGCCTGTCGCCCGACAGCCGCGCCGCGATGGGCGAGGCCAAGGGCAAGGGCATCATGGCCGTGGTCATGCTGGCCGGTCTGATCCTGCTGATCATCGGCTACCGCAACGCGGGCTTCGTGAATGTCTGGGTGCCGCCCGCCTTCATGACGCATATCGCCAACCTGCTGGTTCTGATCGGCTTTTGGTTCTTTGCGCTCTCTGCGATCCCCGGCACGATGTCGGCGCGGGTGCGCCACAAGCAGCTGACGGGGGTGAAGGCCTGGGCGGTGGGGCACCTGCTGGTGAACGGGGATCTGGCCTCGATCCTCCTGTTCGGGTCGATGCTGGCCTGGGCGGTGGTGTCGGTCATCCTGATCAACAAGGCGCAGCCGACGTGGGAGCGCCCGGCGAACGCCAGCGTGAAGAATGACGGGATCGCCCTTGTCGTGGCGCTGGTGCTTTATGGCGTCGTCGCGGCGATCCACACCTGGCTCGGCTATTACCCTTTCCCGATGTGAGGGCCCCATGAAGATCTATCGCTTGCTGACCGAGGACGACACCTCGGCCTTTTGCCACAAGGTGTCCGATGCTCTGTCGAAGGGCTGGGCGCTGCACGGTGACCCGGTGATGTCCTTCGATGCCGCGCGCGGCGTGATGCGCTGCGGGCAGGCCGTGGTGAAGGACATCGACGCCCCCTACCACCCCGACATGAAGCTGGGAGAGCAGTGAGAATGCCCAAGGATCAGCGCAGCGCGTCCAAGACCAACCCCGGCCGCTTCTTCGAGGATTACAGCGTCGGGCAGGTGATCGAACACGCGGTGCCGCGCACGGTGTCGGGCGGGGAACGGGCGCTTTACCACGCGCTCTACCCGGCGCGGCACGCGATCCAGTCCTCGGATGAATTCGCGCGGGCCTGCGGCCTGCCGGAAAGCCCGATGGACGACATGATCACCTTTCACACGGTCTTCGGGAAAACGGTGCCCGATGTCTCGCTGAACGCGGTGGCCAATCTCGGCTATGCCGAGGGGCGGTTCCATCGCCCGGTCTGGCCCGGCGACACGCTGCGGGCGCGGTCCGAGGTGATCGGGCTGAAGCAGAACTCGAGCGGGAAGACCGGCGTCGTCTACGTGCGGACCGAGGGGCACAACCAGCGCGGCGAGCTGGTGCTGGACTACGTGCGCTGGGTGATGGTGCGCAAGAACGACGTTGAGGCCCCCGCGCCCGAGGCGGTGGTGCCCGAGCTGTCGCGCGTCGTCGATCCGGCCACGCTGATCCTGCCCGAGGGGCTGGATTTCTCGGGTTATGATTGCACGCTGGCCGGTGAGCCGCATCGCCTTGGCGATTACGCGGTGGGCGAGGTGATCGACCATGTCGATGGCGTGACCATCGAGGAAGCCGAGCACATGATGGCCACGCGGCTGTGGCAGAACACGTCGAAGACGCATTTCGACGTGACCCCGCGCGCCGCCCGGCGGCGGCTGATCTACGGCGGGCATGTCATGTCGATGGCCCGTGCGCTGAGTTTCAACGGGCTGGCCAATGCGCAGATGATCGTGGCGATCAACGGCGGCAGCCATGCGAACCCCTGTTTCGCGGGCGACACGCTGCGGGCCTGGGCCGAGGTGCTGGACACCGCCGAAACCGCCGCGCCCGGCGTCGGTGCGATCCGGCTGCGGCTCGTGGCGGTGAAAGAGGATCGCCGGGTGGGCGAGCTGAAGGATGCGGAGGGCAAATACCTGCCGCATGTGCTGCTCGACCTCGATTACTGGGCGCTGATGCCGCTTTGAACATGGCCCGGCCGGGAGGTTCCCTGTCGGGCCGGATTTCGTGATCACACTTTTTGTATCTGTGATCACGAAAGCCGCATCTGCGGCGTTAAGACCCAAGTCACCCCGTGAAATCGTCCGGGCAACCCCGTGACAGGCATGTAAAACTCGCTATTCATTACGGCGACAACCGCCAGACCTTGAACAACCGGAAGGGTCCTTAGCCATGGCTGACGTGAACCGGGGGAACCGGCCGCTTTCCCCGCATCTGCAGATCTACCGTCCGCAGCTCAACTCCATCACCTCGATCTTCGTGCGCATCACCGGCAACGGGCTGATCGTGGGCGCGATCCTTGTCGTGTGGTGGCTGATGGCCGCCGCGAGCGGCGCCGCCTATTTCGAGACGATCGACGGGCTGATCACCTCGGTTCTGGGCGACATCGTGATGTCGCTGTCGGTGCTGGCGCTGTGGTATCACGCGCTGGGCGGCGTGCGGCACCTGGTCTGGGACACGGGCCGCGGCCTCGATGTCGAGACCTCGGACAAGATGGGTTGGGCGATGATCATCGGATCGGTCGCGCTGACCTTCCTGACCCTCATCGCGATCTGACGGAGGACACCATGGCCTACATGACCGACCGCAAGCGCGTCACGGGTCTCGGCTCGGCCAAGACCGGGACGGAGCATCACTGGACGATGACCGTCACCTCGGTTGCGCTGCTGATCCTGACCCCCTTCTTTCTCGGCATCGTCGGCGGCCTCCTGGGCCAGCCCCATGCCGAGGTGGTGGCCAGCCTGTCGCGCCCGATCCCGGCGCTGATCGTGGCGGCCTACCTGGTGGTGGGGATGCACCACATGCGCCTGGGCATGCAGGTGCTGATAGAGGACTATATCCGCGGGCTTGGCCGCAAGATCGGCCTGATCGCCACGACCATCCTCTGCTACGGGCTTGCCGCGGGCGGCGTCGTGGCGCTGGCGCAGATTGCACTTTGAGGACCCGATGAAAGATACCGTTTCCCCCAGCTACGATCTGAACACCCACAGCTATGACGTCGTCGTCGTGGGCGCCGGCGGTGCCGGCCTGCGCGCGACGCTGGGCATGGCCGAACAGGGCCTGAAGACGGCCTGTATCTCCAAGGTCTTCCCGACCCGGTCGCATACCGTCGCTGCACAGGGCGGCATCGCGGCCAGCCTCGGCAACATGGGGCCGGACCACTGGCACTGGCACATGTACGACACCGTGAAGGGGTCGGACTGGCTGGGCGACACGGACGCGATGGAATACCTCGCGCGTGAGGCGCCCAAGGCGGTCTACGAGCTGGAGCATTACGGCGTTCCCTTCTCGCGCACCGAGGACGGCAAGATCTACCAGCGCCCCTTCGGCGGTCACACGACCGAGTTCGGCGAAGGCCCGCCGGTGCAGCGCACCTGCGCCGCCGCGGACCGGACCGGTCACGCGATCCTGCACACGCTTTACGGCCAGTCGCTGAAGCAGAAGGCCGAGTTCTACATCGAGTATTTCGCCACCGACCTTCTGATGAACGACGAGGGCGCTTGCGTCGGCGTCGTGGCATGGAAGCTCGACGACGGCACGATGCACGTGTTCCGCGCCAAGATGGTGGTGCTGGCGACGGGCGGCTATGGCCGCGCCTATTTCAGCGCGACCTCGGCGCATACCTGCACCGGTGACGGCGGCGGCATGGTGGCCCGTCAGGGCCTGCCGCTTCAGGACATGGAATTCGTGCAGTTCCACCCCACCGGCATCTACGGCGCGGGCTGCCTGATCACCGAGGGTGCGCGCGGCGAGGGCGGATACCTGACCAACTCCGAGGGCGAGCGGTTCATGGAACGCTACGCGCCGACCTACAAGGACCTGGCCAGCCGCGACGTGGTTTCGCGCTGCATGACCATGGAGATCCGCGAGGGCCGCGGCGTGGGCAAGGATGGCGACCACATCCACCTGCACCTCAACCACCTGCCGCCGGAAACGCTGGCGCTGCGCCTGCCGGGCATCAGTGAATCGGCGCGCATCTTCGCCGGCGTGGACGTGAACAAGGAACCGATCCCGGTTCTGCCCACGGTCCACTACAACATGGGCGGCATCCCCACGAACTACTGGGGCGAGGTTCTGAACCCGACCGCCGAGAACCCCGACGCGATCGTGCCGGGCCTGATGGCCGTGGGCGAGGCGGGCTGCGCCTCCGTGCATGGGGCGAACCGCCTCGGCTCGAACTCGCTGATCGACCTGGTGGTCTTCGGCCGCGCCGCCGCGATCAAGGCGGGCGAGGTGGTGGACCCCGACAGCGCGGTGCCGGATGTGCCCAAGGCCTCGCTCGACATGGCGCTGTCGCGCTTCGACGACATCCGCCACGCCTCGGGCGGCACGCCCACCGCCGAGCTGCGGCTGGAGATGCAGAAGACCATGCAGGCCGACGCCGCCGTCTTCCGCACCGACAAGACGCTGGCCGAAGGTGTCGAGAAGATGAAGGGCGTGGCCTCGAAGCTCGACGACCTGCATGTCACCGACCGGTCGATGGTCTGGAACTCGGACCTGATGGAAACCCTCGAGCTGACCAACCTCATGCCGAACGCGATGGCCACCATCGTCTCGGCCGAGGCGCGCAAGGAAAGCCGCGGCGCACATGCGCACGAGGATTACCCGGACCGCGACGACGCCGAGTGGCGCAAGCATTCGCTGGCGACGGTCGATGGCGCCAAGGTCGAGCTGAGCTATCGCCCGGTGCATCTCAACCCGCTGATCGGTCATAACGAGGGCGGTATCGACCTCGAGAAGATCAAGCCCAAGGCGCGCGTGTATTGATGCGGCTCGCCCTTGCCCTTTTCGTGGTGATGGCCGGTGCGGCCCATGCGCAATCCGAGCGTGAGCGCGCGCATGACATGATCGCGGCCTCGATCGTCGAGGGCGGTTTCGACGCCGCGATCAGCGCGCATGTGGCCGAGTGCTACACCACGCGCATGAGCGAGGAGGAGGTCGCGGCCCTGGTCGCGGCCGAGGGCGACGTGCAGGCGCAACAGGCGATCATCGCCAACATGGCCGAGGGCGAGGCCGCCCTTGGCTGCGTCGCGGCGGCGCTGCAATGACCCGGCGCGCGGCCCCTGTGACGGGCGCTCTCGCCCTTGGTGCCGCGCTGATCGCGCTTGCGGGCTGTGGGCAAAGCCTGAGCCCCGAGCAGGCCTATGAACGCTGCAGCGAGCGCGCCCGCCTGGCCGTGGCGCCGCGCGGCAGCATCGGCGTGGGCGTGGGGTCCGGCGGCCCCTCGGCCAGCCTTGGCGTGACGATCACGAGCGACTTTATCCAGGGGCGCGACCCCTATCTCGTCTATGACACCTGTTTCCGCGAGTTCACCGGTGCGGGGCCCACGCGGCCCCTGATCCTGTGAGCCTCGACCAGACCCGGAGGACACGATCCATGGTTGAACTGGCCCTTCCCAAGAACTCCCGCATCCGCACGGGCAAGACCTGGCCCAAGCCCGAAGGCGCAACCAACCTGCGCAAGTTCCAGATCTACCGCTGGAGCCCCGATGACGGCGAGAACCCGCGCGTCGACACCTACTGGGTCGACATGGACACCTGCGGGCCGATGATCCTGGACGCGCTGATCAAGATCAAGAACGAGATCGACCCGACCCTGACCTTCCGCCGCTCCTGCCGCGAGGGGATCTGCGGCTCCTGCGCGATGAACATCGACGGGATCAACACGCTGGCCTGCATCTACGGCATGGACGAGGTGAAGGGCGACGTGAAGATCTACCCCTTGCCGCACATGCCGGTGGTCAAGGACCTGATCCCGGACCTGACGCATTTCTACGCGCAGCACGAAAGCATCATGCCTTGGCTCGAGACCAAGACCTCGTCGCCCGAGCATGAATGGCGCCAATCGGTCGAGGACCGGGAGAAGCTCGACGGGCTTTACGAATGCGTGATGTGCGCCTGCTGCTCGACCTCCTGCCCGAGCTATTGGTGGAACGGCGACCGTTACCTCGGGCCGGCGGCGCTGCTGCATGCCTATCGCTGGATCATCGACAGCCGGGACGAGGCGACGGGCGAGCGACTGGACGACCTGGAAGATCCGTTCAAGCTGTATCGCTGCCACACGATCATGAACTGCGCCAAGACCTGCCCCAAGGGTCTGAACCCGGCCAAGGCGATTTCCGAGATCAAGAAGATGATGGTCGAACGGCGGCTGTGAGCGGCCCGAATTTTCGTACGAAAATTCGTATGTGCGATAATTCGAACTAATAATCGCAGAAGCCCCGCCCGGAACCGGGCGGGGCTTTTCCGTCAGCTGCGCAGCATCCCCACGATGTCGTAGGTCTGCTGCAGGATCGGCACCGTGATCTCGCGCGCCCGCTCGGCGCCGCGGCCGAGGATGCGGTCGATCTCGGCGGGGGCGGCCATGAGGCGCGACATCTCGGTCGAGATCGGGGCGAGCTTGTCGACGGCGAGGTCCGCCAGCGCCATCTTGAAATGCCCGAAGAGCGCGCCGGCGTGCTGGTCCAGCACCGCTTGCGGCGTGATGTCGGCCAGCGCGGCGTAGATGTTCACGAGGTTGCGCGCATCCGGCCGCCCCTCCAGCCCCGCCACGGCCTCGGGCAGCGGGTCGGGGTCGGTCTTGGCCTTGCGGATCTTTTTCGCAATGGCGTCGGCATCGTCGGTCAGGTTGATGCGCGTCTTGTCCGAGGGGTCGGACTTGGACATCTTCTTGGTGCCGTCCTGCAGGTTCATCACGCGGGTCGCGGCCCCCTCGATCACCGGCTCGGTGACGGGGAAGAACTCGACCTCGTAGTCGTGGTTGAACTTGGCCGCGATGTCGCGCGTCAGCTCGAGATGCTGTTTCTGGTCCTCGCCCACGGGCACATGCGTGGCGTGGTAGACGAGGATATCGGCCGCCATCAGCGCGGGATAGGCGAAGAGGCCCAGCGAGGCCGCTTCGGCGTTCTTGCCGGCCTTGTCCTTCCACTGGGTCATGCGGCCCATCCAGCCCATGCGGGCGACGCAGTTGAAGATCCAGGCCAGTTGCGCGTGTTCGGGCACCTGGGACTGGTTGAAGAGGATGGATTTTTCCGGGTCGATGCCCGCCGCGATGAAGCCCGCGCAAAGCTCGCGCGTGTTGTGCCGCAGCTCGTCTGCCGGAACCAGTCGCGCGGTGATCGCGTGCAGGTCGACCATGCAGTAGATGGTTTCGAAACTGCCTTCGTCCTGCATCGTGACGAAGCGTTTCATCGCGCCGAGATAATTGCCCAGCGTCAGCCCGCCCGAGGGCTGGATGCCCGAGAACACGCGGGGGGTGAACTGCGTTTCTGTCATGCTGGTCCCTCGGCCCTTGTCGCGCGCCCGCCCCTCTGGCCAAGCGCCGCCGCATCGCTTACCCACGGGGGCAAATGGCGTCAACCGAAGGCCACGCGCATGGAAGACCACAACGTCTCGCCCTTCAACGCGCTGCCGCCCGTGGTGGTGGCCCTCTCGGTCGTGATCTTCGGGCTGGAGCTGATGTTCCAGGCGGCGACGGCGGGCTTGCTCGGCGGGCAGGGCGGTGTCGGCTGGCGGCTCGACGCGATCCGCGATTACGGCATCTTCGACGAGGTCGCCCGCTTCATGTGGCAGAACGGGATCTACCCGCCCGAGGAGCTGTTGCGCCTTGTCACCTATCCGCTGATCCACACCGGCTTTGTCCACGCGGGGTTCGTCGTGGTCTTCGTGCTGGCCATCGGCAAGATGGTGGCCGAGGTGTTTTCGCCGCTGGCCTTCGTGGCGCTGTTCCTCGGGTCCTCCATCGTGGGGGCGCTGGGCTACGTCGGCCTGATGGACAGCCCCTATCCGCTGGTGGGCGGCTATCCGGGGGTTTACGGGCTGATCGGGGCCTTCACCTTCATGATGTGGACCGAGGCGACGGTGCGCGGCTCGAGCCGCTACCGCGCCTTTGGCCTGATCGGGGCGCTTCTGGCGATCCAGGTGATCTTCGGGCTGATCAACGGCGAGTTCGGCAGCGTGGTGGCCGACCTGTCGGGCTTTGCCGCCGGGTTTCTGATGTCCTTCGTCCTCAGCCCCGGCGGGTGGCGGCGGGTGCTTGACCGGATGCGCTCGCGTTAACGACGGCGCAGCGCGCTGCGGAATTCGGAGATGCGGAAGGCTCCGACGGCTTGGCCGGCAATGCCGTAGGTCACGATGCCCAGCGTCACGAGCAGCGCGAGGGTGGGGTAACGCCAGCCCGGCATGCCCAGAAGCGGGATCAGCAGGGTCGACAGGACGACCAGCACGACCCCCATGAGCAGCGATGCCAGCACGATGCGGCCGACGCGCGCGCGGTAGCGGTCGTCGAAGGTGGCGACGGTGCCCATGCCGCGCTTGCCGCGCAGCAGCAGCCAGACCATCGTCCAGGCCGCGACACTGGTCGCCAGCGCCGCGCCGACGAAGCCGATGGCCGTTGCCAGCCCGATGGCGACGACCGCGTTCACCACCATTGCGACGAGCGCAAAGCGGAAGGGGCTGCGCGTGTCCTCGCGCGCGAAGTAGAGCGGTTGCAGCACCTTTTGCAGCACGAAGGCCGGAAGGCCGAGACCGTAGGCCGCCAGCGCCAGCGCGGTCTGCACCGTGTCGTCGGCGGTGAAGGCACCGCGTTCGAAGAGGACCGACACGAGCGGTGTCGGGATGACGCAAAGCGCCACGGCGGCGGGCACGGTGAGGGCAAGGCTGATCTCGCCCGCGCGGCTGAGGGCTTGGCGACCGCCCTCTTCGTCGCCCGCGCCAAGGCGGCGCGACAGGTCGGGCAGAAGCACGATGCCGATTGCGATGCCGACGACGCCGAGCGGCAGCTGGTAGAGCCGGTCGGCGAGGCTGAGCCAGACGATCGCGCCGTCGAAGAAGCTGGCGACCTGTCGGCCGACCAGAAGGTTGATCTGGACAACTCCGCCC
>JAOARA010000372.1 GCA_025211115.1 Roseicyclus sp.
CCTGTCACCAGGGCGAGCAGCGGCCGCTCAACGGGTTGAACGTGATCCGCAACTGGCCCGAGCTTGCCGTCCTCGACGATGAGCCGGCCTACTCGGCCTTCGAGTAAGGCGATGCGGGCCGCGGCCCATATCGAGACAGGCCGGGGGCGCCCCGTTGCGCCCCCCGCCAAGACGGCCCCTTACGTCCCTTCGTGAGGTGCCTCAAGCCGCGGGCAGGTCAGACCCTGTTCGCGGTTTTTTCGTCTCTGACCACCCGGTTCGGGAGGACCGACAGAATGACCGACAGACCCCACACCCCCGTTATCGACCGCGTCACCTACCCCGCGGACCTGCGCCGCCTGACTGACGCCGAGCTGAAACAATGCGCCGACGAGCTGCGCGCCGAGACGATCTCGGCGGTCAGCGAGACCGGCGGGCATCTCGGATCCTCGCTGGGCGTGGTCGAGCTGACCGTCGCGATCCACGCGGTCTTCAACACGCCCTATGACAAGCTGGTCTGGGATGTCGGCCACCAGTGCTATCCGCACAAGATCGTCACCGGCCGCCGCGACCGTATCCGCACGCTGCGGCAGAAGGAGGGGCTGAGCGGGTTCACAAAGCGGGCGGAATCCGACTACGACCCGTTCGGCGCCGCGCATTCCTCGACCTCGATCTCGGCCGCGCTGGGCTTTGCCATGGCGCGCGAGATGGGGCAGGCGACGGGCGACGCGATCGCCGTGATCGGTGACGGCTCGATCAGCGCGGGCATGGCCTACGAGGCGCTGAACAACGCGGGCCATATCGGCCGCCGCCTCTTCGTGATCCTGAACGACAACGACATGTCCATCGCACCGCCCACCGGCGCGATGTCGAGCTACCTTGCCGGCCTGTCCAGGAACTCGCCGCTCGCGGCGCTCAAGGACATCGCCGATGGCGTGGCCGCCCACCTGCCCCAGCCGCTGCGCGAGGGCGCGGAACGCGCCAAGGAACTGGTCACCGGCGCGCCGAAATCCGCGACGCTCTTCGAGCATCTCGGCTTCACCTATATCGGCCCGGTCGACGGGCATGACATGGGCCAGTTGCTCAACGTGCTGCGCAGCGCCAAGGCGCGGGCGACCGGGCCGGTCCTGATCCATGCGGTCACGGTGAAGGGCAAGGGCTACGCCCCCGCCGAGCGGTCGGATGATTGCTATCACGGCGTTGCGAAATTCGACGTGGCGACCGGGGTGCAGCAGAAATCCACGCCCAACGCGCCCGCCTATACCAAGGTGTTCGGAGAGTGTCTGAAACGCCATGCAGAGACGGATTCCGCCGTTGTCGGCGTCACCGCCGCGATGCCGGGCGGCACGGGGCTGAACATCCTGCAAAAGGCGATGCCGGGCCGCGGCTTCGACGTGGGGATCGCGGAACAGCACGCGGTGACATTCGCCGCCGGGATGGCCGCGGGGGGGATGAAACCCTTTTGCGCGATCTACTCGAGCTTCCTTCAGCGCGGCTATGACCAGGTGGTCCATGACGTCGCGCTGCAGAACCTGCCGGTTCGTTTCATGATCGACCGCGCCGGGCTGGTGGGGGCCGACGGCCCGACCCATGCCGGGGCCTTCGACGTGAATTTCCTGGCCGCGCTGCCCAACATGACCGTCATGGCCTGCGCCGACGAGGCGGAGCTGGTTCACATGATGGCCACCGCCGCCGCGCATGACAGCGGGCCGATTGCCCTTCGCTATCCGCGGGGCGAGGGGACCGGTGTGCCGATGCCCGAACAGGGCGAGGTGCTGGAGATCGGCAAGGGCCGCGTCCTGCAGGAGGGGCGCGATGTGGCGCTCCTGTCCTTCGGCGCGCATCTGACCGAGGCGACCGAGGCCGCCCGCGCATTGGAAGCCCGCGGGTTGAGCGTGACCATCGCCGACGCGCGCTTTGCCAAGCCGCTGGATACCGCGCTGGTCGACCGGCTGGTTGCAGGCCACGGCGCGCTGATCACGGTCGAGCAGGGCTCGATGCTGGGGTTCGGGGCGCTGGTGCTGCACCACCTCGCCGCCACGGGCCAGCTGGACCGCGGCTGCGCGATCCGCACCATGACCCTGCCCGACCGGTTCATCGACCAGGCCAGCCCCGGCGACATGTATGCCGACGCCGGGCTGACCGCGCAGGACATCGCCGCCGCCGCGCTTCAGGCGCGGGGGGTGGCGACGCTGCACGAAAAAGCCCGCGCCTGAAGGGGCACGGGCCGGGAAGGAAAGGGCGCCCTTGCGGCGCCCTTTTTCATGCGTCCTGGAAGATCACCCCGGCATGGTCGCGCAGGTAGATCTGCAACCAGGGCGTGAAGCCCTTGGGGCTGTCCACCACCTCGCGCATCAGCTGCGCAAGCGGTTGCCAGATCGTGTCCATCACCTCGTCGGGGTTCGGCACGGGTTCCTGCCCGGCGGGCAGTTCGCCCACGAAGATATCGACGACCTCGTGCTCGATCAGCCCACCACCGACATCGGCGCGGTATTCCACCGTGTCGCGGAAGGTCAGCGCGATACCGCCCAGGCCCAGCTCCTGCTCCAGCCGCCGCGTGGCGCAATCCAGCGCGGCCTCGCCCCAATGCGGATGCGTGCAGCAGGTGTTCGCCCAAAGCCCCGGCGTGTGATACTTGCCCAGCGCCCGGCGCTGCAGCAGCACCTTGTCCCCCCGCATCAGGAACACGGAAATCGCCTTGTGGCGAAGGCCCTTCACATGGGCCTCCAGCTTTTCGACGGGGGTCAATGTGCCGTTCAGCCAGGCCGGGATCATGTCGGTCATACGCGCGTCGGGGCCACGAGGCCGGTCAGGTGGGCAAGGTTCTTGATACCGATCTTTATATGCGCAAGGGGCCGCGCCTTGACCAGTTCCTTGTTCATGTAGGCCTCGAAGGTCAGGCGCTGCACGTCAACGTCATGGCAGAGCGACACGAAGCGTTCCCGGCGTTCGTCGGACTTGTAATAGGCATCCTGCATTGCGCCGAGGATCTTGAAGACCGATTTGTGCTCGCGCATGAAGAGCTTCCGCGCCAGTTTCAGGTCCTTGATCATCCCGGTCTGCAGCTTGGTCGCCGCGGCGATGGCCGCCACGCGGCCGCCCATCATGGCGTAGTAGATGCCTTCGCCGCTCGAGGGTGCCACGACGCCCGCGGCATCGCCCGCAAGCACCACGTCGCGCCCGTTGTCCCATTCGTCCAGCGGACGAAGCGGGATCGGCGCGCCCTCCTTGCGGATGGTCTTGCAATCGGCAAGCCCCGACGCCTCGCGCAGGTCGGCGGTGGCCTTCTTCAGGTCCACCTCCTTCAGGAAGCTGCCCATGCCGATGCTGGCGGATTTGCCGTGCGGAAAGACCCAGCCGTAGAAATCGGGGCTGATGCGCCCGTCATAGACCACGTCGCAGCGGTCGGGGTGGTATTCGCCGCGCGGGCCGGGGGCCTCGACGATCTCGTGATAGGCGATGACATAGGGGATCTTGTCACCGTCCTTGATCTCGGTCCGCGCCACGTTCGACCGCGCGCCATCCGCCCCGATCACCAGCTTGGTGGTGAGGCTACGATCCTCGCCCGTGGCCTTGTCGCGGTAATGGACATGGGTGCCGTCCTTGTCGCGGGTGATGCGCGTGTAGGTGCCGGTGACGCGCTCGGCACCAGCCTCCTGCGCGCGGACGCGGAGGAACTCGTCGAAATGCTCGCGGTCGACCATGCCGACAAAGCCGTTCTCGATCGGGATATCGACGCGGCGGCCCGTGGGCGAGATCATGCGCGCGGTGGTGATCTTGGCGACGAGTTGCTCGTCGGGAATGTCGAAATCGCGGATCAGCCGCGGGGGAATGGCCCCGCCGCAAGGCTTGATCCGACCGTCCCGGTCGATCAGCGCGACCTTGTGGCCCGAGCGCGCCAGATCCTCGGCGGCGGTGGCGCCCGACGGGCCCCCGCCCACGACGACGACATCGTAATTCATGGTCATTCTCCCGGAACAGCCGCGCCGGTCTGCGGCGCCATGGAAACCTTGCCCTCCATCACCCGCAGCGCCATGACGGCGGAAGCGAGATAGAGAAGGGCCTCGAAACTGAAGACCGCGCCGAAGGCGGCGGCGTCGGGCATCGCGGTGCGCGCGAGATCGGCAAGGCCCGCGCCTGCCAGCCCGCCGAAGCCCGCGGCAATCGCCTGCGCCGCGCCCCACAGGCCCATCCGCGTGCCCTCGCGCGCGTCGCGGCCCTCACCGGCCAGCGCCATCATCGAGCCGATGGCGGCCACGGCGAACATGCCGTTGAAGAACCCCATCGCCACGACCGCCGGCAGAAGCGGCGCGCCGGGGCCCATCTGGCCAAGCGCGGTGATGCCCAGAAGCGCCGCGGCCGAGCCGATGCAGCCGACGATCACCCAGGTCTTGAGGGTGAAGAGCCTGAGCGCCGTGCCCGCGACGCCGACCACGACCATGCCGAGGAAGACGCCGCCGTTCTGCGCGCCCGACAGCGTGGTGGACTGGCCCGGCGTGAAGCCGAAGACGAGGCCGGAATAGGGCTCGAGGATCAGCTCCTGCATGAAATAGGCGGTCATGCTGAGGAAGACGAAGAGCGTGAACATACGGGCCTTGGGTTCGGCCCAGACCTCGCGCAGACCGTCGAGGAAGGGGGCGGCGGCCTCTTGCGGGCGGGAGATCACGCGCGCCTCGATGCCCCAAACGGCAAGCGCGGTCAGCGCGAAGGCACCGAGGGTCACGACGCC
This sequence comes from Roseicyclus sp., assembly GCA_025211115.1. Lineage (GTDB taxonomy): Bacteria > Pseudomonadota > Alphaproteobacteria > Rhodobacterales > Rhodobacteraceae > Roseicyclus. Next base: position 4,709 of record JAOARA010000372.1, read on the forward strand.
GACAACCTCCATCAGGCGCAGGGGCGTGTAGGGGTCGAGGAACTGGCCCGAGATGCCCGCGGTCATGGCGATGCCGAAGATCATCATCAGCCATGTGATCGTCGCGGCGGCGGGGCGGCGGCGGGGGGCGGTTGCCGTTGCCAGCAGCGCAAGCAGCGAGGTGCCCGAGGCACCGACGCCAACCCCGATCGCCGCATAGGCGAGGATCGAGACGATCAGGCCGAGCGTCGCCTGCGTCTCCATCAGGACGACGCCATAGGCGGCGGACAGCCCGCCGAGCGCGAGAATACCCATGCCACCGATGATCCAGCGCGTGCGCTTGCCGCCGGTGTCGGATTTGTAGCCCCATTGCGGCCGCGTGATCTGGATGCCGTAATGCAGCGCGACCAGCAGGCCGGGCAGCACGGCGGGCAGGGCAAGCTCCACCACCATCAGGCGGTTGAGCGTGGAGGTCGTCAACACGACAATGGCCCCGAGCGACATCTGCACGAGGCCAAGCCGGATGATCTGCAGCCAGGAGAGTGTCACGGCCATGCCTCCAGCGTGCGGACGGCGAAGGCGGTGACCATCATGCCCGAGACGTACAGCGTGACGCCGACGCCGTTATACCAGGGGGCCTTGCCCTTGGGGTCACGCAGCAGGACCTGCATCGCGTAAAGCTGCGCGATGAGCGAGACGGCGATGGCAAGGCCATGAACCGGGCGGTCCCAGACGAAGAACAGCAGCGCGAAGACGATGACCTGCGGAACGGCCATGACCACGCAGGCGAGTTTCGCCGCGCGCTCGGGGCCGAGCGTGACGGGAAGCGAGTTCACCCCCATCTGCCGGTCGCCTTCCAGCGCCTTGAAATCGTTGAGCGTCATGATGCCATGCGCGCCGAGGCCATAAAGGACGGCCACGATGATCACCGGCCAGCTCGGCGCGCCCATCGACAGGACCGCAGCGCCGGTGAACCACGGCAGGGTTTCGTAGCTGAGACCGACAAGCCCCGGCCCCCACCAGCCCGACCGTTTCAGGCGGATCGGCTCGACCGAATAGGCCCATGCGGCAGCGATGGCGACCAGCGTCGCGGCGAAACCCCATGGCCCGAGGGCAAGGCCCACGACGGCGGCGAAGCCCGACATGGCGATGGCGATCCACAGCCCCCAGCGCCCCGGAATGCGCCCCGAGGGGATCGGGCGGTGCGGCTCGTTGATCGCGTCGACATGGCGGTCGCACCAGTCATTCGCCGCCTGGCTCATGCCGCAGACGATGGGACCGGCCAGGATCACGCCGAGGATCACCGCGACCCAGTGCCCGGCCGGCGAGACGCCCGCGGACACGGCACCGCAGAGATAGGCCCACATCGGCGGGAACCACGTGATCGGCTTCAGCAGCGTCAGAACGGCCTTCGGCTCGGGAAAGCTGCGCGGCGATGTCGGCGGGGTGAGGTCGGTCGTTACACTCATGAGTGTAAACATAGCCTGACACATCACGAGTCGGCAAGTGTAAAGGCCCGCTGACGCACGGCGAAAGACCCGCCGGGGCGGGCCGTTTCGCGGGTGGCGAAGGGATCAGTTGGCGCCGTTGCGGTCGCTCTTGTTCAGAAGCCCGTATTTCCGAAGCTTCACATAGAGCGACTGCCGCGACAGGCCGAGCATCTCGGCGGCGGCGACACGGTTGTTGTCCGTCAGTTCGACCGCGGTCTCGATGCACATCTTCTCGACCACGTCGGTGGTCGCGGCGACGATGTCCTTGAGCGGCGCGGACCCCACGAGGTCCATCACGTTGCGCATCGCGTCATCCGACACAGGCGCGGCCCCCGGAATGCTGGTCATCGTGGCGGCGGGTTCGCGCACCACCTCCATCCGCGAGGTGTCGCGGATCACGAAGGCAAAGCCCGACACGCCGCCCGCGTTCAGATGCGTCGCCGACAGCTCCACCGACAGTTGCGACCCATAGGCCCCCTCGAGCCGTGTGGCATACATGCGCATCTTGCCCGACCGCGCGGCATTGTCGGTCAGAACCTTGAGGTCGACACTGCCACGGGCGAGGTATTCGCCTAGCGACTTGCCCTTTACATCGGCCAGCGACCCGGCATCGGTCAGCCCGAGGAAGGCATCGTTCGCCGAGCGGATCGTGCCATGGGCATCGGTGACGACGATGGCATCCGGCCCTTCGCGGTAGAGCTGCGCCAGCGTGGTCGACAGCTCTGCGGCCACCGTCTCGACGCTTTTGGCGGTCTCGATCCGGCACAGCAGCGATTTCTCGCCCGCCGCGCGGAACACGGTCGGGTGGATCGCCACATCGGCCTTGCCGCGCCGGGTGGTGACCAGCATCGGCCCGCCCGTTTCGTCACCGGCCGACAGGACCAGCCCCTCGATGAACTCGCCGCGGCGGCGGCCTTCGAATTCCTGCGTGAAGGCGCTGCCGGTCAGGCTGTCGGCCTCGGCCCCGAGGATCTGGGCCGCCGAGGAATTCAGGTCGAGAATGCGCCCCGAGGCGACATCGACCAGCACCAGCGCATCGCGCGCGGCCTCCATGATGACCCGGTAGCGCGTCTCGTAATCGCGGTGGGTCTCGTAATCCTTTTCCAGCGCAAGCTGCGCCTTGACCAGCCGGTGCTGCAGCTCGGCGATGGGGCGCAGGTCGCGGCCCAGCATCAGGATGATGTCGGGATTGTTCGTCTTGTGGATCGTGTAGCGGATCGGGAATTCCCAATTCGCATTGTCGAAATGGTTGACCTCGATCGCGTCGACGGCCTTTTTCTGACCCTCGCGGTAGGCCTCGAGCTGGCTTTCCAGCTTCGACAGGCTGTCCTCGGCCATGAACTCGCGGATGTCGCGGTCCTTCCAATGGTCGAGCCGCCCGAGTGTCGGGTTCAGCGGGTTGGTGATGACGGATTTCACCGTGCCCTGCGTGTCGAGCACGATGGCAAGGTCCGCCGCCGTCGTGACGATCTCGTTGAACTGCTCGGGGCCGATGGGCGGCGCCTGAGGCTGGTCGAGGAATTCCGATCCGCGCGTGTTCATGAAACCTTAACCCTCACCACCGGTCACCCCGTTTCCGGTGCGGTTTGAATTCGTCATGGACAGGGTCCTTTTCCCTGTTTGCTCGAGCCCGCACTTCATCAACGCCGAGGCGGCATCCCGCGCGATGTGATCCGCCCCGGTCAGCGCCAGCACGTCCAGATCCTTGTCAAGGACAGGGCCACCGATGATGACAGGTGTCACGCGTGTGACGGTAGAGCGAATTATGTCCACCAATTCCTTTACCGATGCAAGCGTTCTGCGCCCCGAAGCGGTGATACCGACCATGTGGTAGCGGCGTTTGCGCAGCAGTTCGGCCAATTGGCGGGGGTGACGGTCGACGGCGACATCCACCGCGACCCCCCGCCGGCGCAGCTGATCGGCCAGCACGAAGGTGCCGAGCGTGTGATGCTCGGCCCGAGGCACGACCAGGAGAACCGCCCGCTCCGCATCGGCTTCGTTGCGGCGTCCGAGGGCACGCACCGTTTCCTGCAGGCGCGCGGCGCCGATGGTGACATGGGCAAAGCTGATTTCGTCGGCGAACCAGCGTTCCCCCATCAGGCGCGCCACCGCGGGCACAAGGTGGTCGACGAGATCCTCGTTCGACACCCCGTCCTGCCGCAGCCGCAGCAGCACCTCGTGGCGCTGGGTCTCGTCACTCGAGATGAAGGCGTCGCTCATCTGGATCAGGCGACGGGCCATGCCGTCGCTGCGCCCTGGCCCATGCGCGGCAAGGACGGCGATCGCGCGCCGGGCAAGGCGCGTGACCTCCTCGGGCTCCATGACCGAAACGGTCACTGGCCGCATGTGAGAGTCGTCCTTCATGAGAATTCACCACTTGCGCCGCCGCCTAACGTCTATTTGTCGTCTCGCGTCGGTCGGTCAGCAAATGTTCGCCTTCAGTGTCGCTGATCCATGTCCATCTGTCAAAGTAAATTGACATCCTTTCACTTTCAAGGGGTGCGCCCCACGCTCACCCCCCGTAACCCGCCTTTTTTTCTTGGTAAAGGCCGGGCGGGGGATGGCCCTTTGCAGGCCCCCTCCGCATTCGAAACTAGACGCTCAATGTGTAAGTTTTAATTGACACTCTGTCCTCCACGGGGCTAGATTTTCCCTATCGCCCAGAGGAATCGACGCTCGCATGCCAAGCGACACACTTACATCCACGCCGTCACGCCAGCTTTACACCGCCGAGGAACGCGCCCGCCGGGATGCCACGATCTGGACAACCGTCCAGGGTGTTCTCGCCCCCGTGCAATTCCTGGTGTTCCTTGTTTCATTGGCTCTCGTGATCCGGTTCATGGTTACCGGGGCCGGGTTCGAGGCCGCGACGATCTCGATCGTGATCAAGACCGGCGTGCTGCTGACGATCATGGTGACCGGCGCGATCTGGGAAAAGGTCGTCTTCGGCCAGTATCTCTTCGCGCATGCCTTCTTCTGGGAAGATGTCGTCAGCTTCGCCGTGATCGCGCTGCACCTGACCTATGTCTGGGCGCTGCTGTCGGGGTGGCCGCACGCCGACCAGATGTGGATCGCGCTGGCGGCCTACGCAGCCTACGTGATCAACGCGGCGCAATTCGTCTGGAAACTGCGCATGGCGCGCCTCGACGCGGAGGGTCGCCTGTGAACCGCCCAGCCAATATTCCCGCCAGCACCTGCCGCGACGCGCCCGTCCTCAAGGAACGCGGCCAGCGCGAGGTGTTCTGCGGCCTGACCGGCATCATCTGGCTGCATCGCAAGATGCAGGATGCGTTCTTCCTTGTCGTGGGCTCGCGCACCTGCGCGCATCTGCTGCAATCGGCGGCGGGCGTCCTGATCTTTGCCGAGCCGCGCTTCGGCACCGCCATCCTCGAGGAAACCGACCTGGCCGGCATGGCCGACGCGAATGATGAGCTTGACCGCGAGGTCGCGCGCCTTCTGTCCCGTCGCCCCGACATCAAGCAGCTGTTCCTCGTTGGCTCCTGCCCGTCCGAGGTCATCAAGCTCGACCTCGCCCGCGCGGCGGAGCGTCTGACGCAAATCCACGCGCCCCATGTGCGCGTCCTCAACTATTCCGGCAGCGGCATCGAGACGACCTTCACCCAGGGTGAAGATGCCTGTCTCGCCTC
>JAOARA010000373.1 GCA_025211115.1 Roseicyclus sp.
ACACACACCAGCAGGTGCCATTAACCATTAGGAAACCAATCCGGCGGGATTGGGTGGCGACCAAGGCATGTTTGCGATGTCGGAGGATGCGCCGCCTTGTTTTCGCCCCATCGAGGACGCCAGACCGCCACGCAGGGTCCGGGATGGAGGGCGCGGGGCGCCGAGCCTGGCCAAGCCAAGCCGGGACAAGTCGGGCCAAGCCGACGTCACGCCGGGCCGGCCATGCGTGTCTTCCATGGCCGCCCGACGCGACGGGATTTCAAGAACTTGACGCTGCGCGTCAGTCCGCGCGCACGGGCGTGTCCTGCCGGCCCAGCCCCGCGATGCTCAGGCTCACGCGGTCGCCATCGGACAGGTAGACCGGCGGGGTCTTGCCCATGCCGACGCCGGGCGGCGTGCCGGTCAGGATCAGGTCGCCGGGCTCGAGCAGGACGAACCGGCTGAGATAGGCGACGATATGGGCCACCCCGAAGATCATCGTCGCGGTGCTGCCCTGTTGCATCGTCACGCCGTTCACCGACAGCTCCATCGCCAGCGCCTGCGGGTCGGCGATCTCGTCGCGGGTGACCAGCACGGGACCGCAGGGGCAGAAGCCGGGATAGCCCTTGCCCTTGGACCACTGCCCGCCACGCTCGATCTGCCACTCGCGTTCCGAGATGTCGTTGGCCGCGACATAGCCGAAGACATGGTCCATCGCCTCGGCCTCGGCGATGTTCAGCGCGGGCTTGCCGATGACGACGCCCAGCTCGACCTCCCAGTCGAGGCGGACCGAGCCCCTTGGCAGCGGGATCGGGTCGGTCGGCCCGCCCAGCGCGCTGCCCGGCTTGGTGAACAGGATCGGCTCCTTGGGAACCGGCATGCCCGCCTCGGCGGCGTGGTCCGAATAGTTCAGACCGATGCACCAGATGTTGCGCGGGCGCGCGATGGGCGCGCCATGGCGCTGCCCGTCGGGGTCGACGACCGGCAGGCCGTCGCGCGCAACGCCCGCCAGACGCGCGTCGAGATCGGCAAGGGTTTCGGGCCCGATCTCGGGGACCACGCCCGAGATATCGCGCCAGCTGCCGTCCTCGGCCTGCACCACGGGGCGTTCGGCCCCGATCTCTCCGATACGCATGAATTTCATGGCGGTTTCCCTCCCCTGCCCGGTTCCGGGTGGTAGTAAGCACAGCCAATCAGGGGTGTCACGGCCCAAAGCGCGTATCATAGCGGCGGTCTGAGCAGCGGCACATGGAGTGCCGACGCCGTCGCATGCCGCCGCAATGTGGGGCTGACCAGGCCAGGGATGGTGCGGTCGAGAAGACTCGAACTTCCACGGGAGTTACCCCACAGCGACCTCAACGCTGCGCGTCTACCAATTCCGCCACGACCGCACTGTCCTTGGCTTGGTGGCGGGTGACTAGACCAACCCGCGCGCCACCTCAAGCGGAAAAATCACGTCCGGCCCACGTTGCGCAGGGCGGGCAGGTTTCGCCGCGCCCAGAGCGCCGCCAGCACGACACCGCCCAGCGCGATGACCCACCAGCCCTGCTCCCAATGGGCACCCAGAAGCGCGCGGTTGACCGTCCGTCCGGGGATGAAGTTCAACAGCCCCGCCCCGCCGATACCGCCGAACCAGAGCCCCTCGAACGTGGCGCGATGCGCCGCGATGTTGCCCGCGCGGGCGTGGCCGATGCCGGTCCACAGGCTCCAGAGCGTGAGCGCCGAGAACAGGTGCAGCGGCCCCACCGGGCCGATCAGGCGGATCTCGCTGGGGATCAGAAAACCGGTCAGCGCCAGCCCGGCCATGCTGGTGACCCACGCGTAACCGAGGCGCTTGTGCCAGCGCCCCGGCCGCAGCCAGAACAGCACGACGGTGCCGACGACCACGGAGGGCGCCGCAAAGTCGAGATGCAGCTGGATGGCAAGGGGGGCGGTCAGGATCGGATCGAAGGACATGGTGAAGCTTTCGGTTTGGCGACAGGGTTGCGATTGGCTATCTCTTCGGCAACGCCGACCGATGCGCCCAGCACCCTTGCGCCCGATGACGAGAGGTTTTCGTGAACGACACCGCCCCGCAATCCGCGCTTCGTGAATGGCGGCACCACATGGCGCAGCCCGTGCGGGCGACGGCACTCTCGGGCGCTGCGGCGATTCTCGCGCTGGTCGGCCCCTTCGGCACCGCCGAGGTGATGGCCGCCCTGCCCCGGCTTGCCTATTGGCTGGTGCTGGTCGGCGCGAGCTATTCGGTGGGCTACGCGGGCGATGCGGTCGCCCGGCACCTGTCGCCGGACAGGCTGGTGCCGCGGATCGTGATCGCCGCGGGCGTGACCGGGCCGGGGGTGCTGCTGCTGGTCTACCTGCTCAACGGGTTTGCGCTCGACTATTGGCCGGGCGGGGGCGATCTCGTGGCGCTGGCGCTCAATGTTCTGGCGATCGCCGCGATCCTCTCCGTGATCTTCCAGGTGGCCTCCACCGCCGACCCCGCCACAACCGGGGCCGATGACACCGCGGCACCGCAGCCTCCGGGCATCCTCGAGCGGTTGCCGCTGGACAAGCGCGGCGCGCTCCTGTCGCTGAGCGTCGAGGATCACTACGTCCGCGTTCACACCACGCGCGGCGAAGAACTGCTGTTGATGCGCCTGTCGGACGCCATGCGCGAAACCGGGGATGTGCCCGGCGCACAGGTCCATCGGTCGCATTGGGTGGCATGGGGGGCCGTTCAGGCCGCACGGCGCGACGGCGAC
>JAOARA010000374.1 GCA_025211115.1 Roseicyclus sp.
CCGGCCGAAAGGGTGCCACGGCGCGGCCCCTTGGGGCAATGCCGATCACCGCGATGGGAAGGGGAGGGGTAGGGGGGGCGGCATGCCGCGCGGGGTGCGCCGCATGCCGCCTTGGATCAGCGAGCGTTCAGCGAGGGATCAGCCCCAGCACAGCTCCAGCGCCTCTTCCGAGGTGATCGACTCGACGCCCTCGACCGGCTGGTCGGTGACGAGCATCACGCCGGTGTTGAAGAACTCCAGCCCTTCGGAGTTCTCGGGCATGGTGCCGTCGGCGGCATGGGCGATGATCGCCTCGACGCCAAGCGCGGCCATGCGCAGCGGGAACTGCATTGCGGTCGCACCGATCACGCCCGCGGCCACGTCGCGCACGCCGGGGCAGCCGCCGTCGACCGAGACGATCAGCGCCTGGTCGGCGAGACCGAAGGCATTGAGCGCCTCGTAAGCGCCTGCCGCGGCGGGCGCGTTGATGGAGTAGACGAGGTTGATGCCCGAGTTGATCTGCAGCAGGTTCTCCATCGCCGTGCGGCCGCCCTCGGCAGTGCCGTTGGTCACTGCGCTGCCGACGATGCGCGGGTCATCCTCGTCGCCGATGTCGGTCGGGTCGTTCACCTCGATGCCGAAGCCGGTCAGGAAGCCCTGGTTGCGCAGGTAGTCGACCGACACCTCGGAGGCGTTCAGGTCCAGCGTGGCGATCAGCGCGTCATCGGCGGCATCGCCCATCGTTGCGGCGGCCCATGCGCCGATCAGGCGGCCGGCCTCGAAATTGTCGGTGGCGAAGGTCGCGTCGGCGGTGTCGGCGGGCTCGAAGGGCGTGTCGAGCGCGATCACCAGAAGGCCCGCGTCGCGCGCCTGGGTGATGACGGGCGCCAGCGCGCGGCTGTCGGAGGGCGTGATCAGGATACCCGAGGCACCGGCGGCGATGCAGGTCTCGACCGCGGCGACCTGGCTTTCGACGTCACCGTCGATGGCGCCGGCATAGGTCTGCAGGGTGATGCCCGCGGCCTCGGCGGCTTCGGTCGCGCCTTCGCGCATCTTCACGAAGAAGGGGTTGGTGTCGGTCTTGGTGATCAGGCAGGCGGTCACGTCGCCGTGGGCGTCGGCCTGCGCCATGCCGGTGAATGCAACGGCGGCAGCGCCGCTCAGCATGAGCGTCTTGAGGGTCTTGGTCATGGTTTCCTCCCAGAAATACGGTCGGGCGACTGCTGCGCCCTCGCCCCGAAACCATGCGCCTCTCGCCGCAGCGCTGTCAATAAATAAATCACTCTTATTTATTAATTGACAGGCAGGGCCGAACCGCCATGATGACAGGGGGAGGACGGCCATGAAGGATGCGCCAGAAGCACCACGCATCGGCGTGCCCGTCGATGCGATGGGGACGAACCAGTCCGGCATGCGCGCGCATAACGAGCGGCTGGTTCTCACCCTGCTGCGCCGCCATGGCGCGCTGCCCAAGTCCGAGATCGCGCGCCTGACCGGCCTGTCGGCGCAGACCGTCTCGGTGATCATGCGCGCGCTGGAGGATGAATGCCTCATCCTGCGCGGCGAACCGCAGCGCGGCCGCGTCGGCCAGCCATCGGTGCCGATGACGCTGAACCCGCGCGGTGCGTTCTTCCTCGGGCTGAAGGTCGGACGCCGCTCGGTCGAGATGGTGCTGACCGATTTCCTCGGCACGATCCTGTCGCGCCGCGTTCACCAGCACGACTACCCCGATTACGACACGGTCCTCGCCTTCGGGCTGGAGGCGGCCAGCGCGCTGGTGGGGCTGCTTGCGGCGGAAGAGCAGTCGCGCGTCGCGGGGCTGGGCATCGCGCTGCCCTTCGAGATCTGGTGCTGGGCCAATGCCATCGGCGTCGACCCCGAGGTGATGATCCCCTGGAAGCACCGCGACATCCGGCAGGACCTCTCCGACCGGCTGACGGTGCCGGTGTTCCTGATCAACGACGCCACCGCCGCCTGCAGCGCCGAGCTGGTCTTCGGTCAGATCGAACAGCCGTCGGATTTCCTGCATTTCTACATCGCCTTCTTCATCGGGGGCGGCGTCGTTCTGAACGGTCACCTTTTTCAGGGGCCGACGGGCAATGCCGGCGCGCTGGGGCCGATGCGGGTGCCCGACAAGGCGGGAAAGATCTGCCAGTTGATGGACATCGCCTCGCTCTCGACGCTGGAGTGGCGGTTGAAGGCGGAAGGGGTCGATCCCGCCGGCGTCTGGGCGTCGCCGTCCTGGTGCGACCTGCCCGAGGATATCGTCGCGGACTGGCTGGACGAGGCCGGCGCGGCCATCGCCCACGCCTTGCTGAGGGCGCTGGCGATCATCGACTTCTCGGCCGTCAAGATCGACGGGTGGATGCCCGCCGAGGTGCGGCGCGACCTGACCCGCAAGGTGGCGGACTGCCTTGCGCAGCAAGACCTGACCGGCCTGAACCTTCCGGATATCCAGGAGGGCAGCATCGGCCCCGACGCCCGCGCCCTGGGCGCCGCAAGCCGGCCGCTTCTGGCGCGGTTCCTGGTGGCCAACCTGCGCTGAACGGGCGGCGGGTGCGGTCAGTTCACCGTGGCCCGGATCGTGATCGTGGCGGTGTTGTTGGCCCCCGTGCCGATGATCCCGTTTTCCACGCGAACAACCGGGGCGCTGGTGACAAAGGCAAACCCCGCGGCGCTTTCGTCCCAGCCCGCGCGCGTGGCGGCGACGAGCGTCAGCTGCGGCGGCAGGCTGTCGGCAAGGTCGATGGCGGTCGCCGGAACGGGGCCGTCATTCACGACGGTGACGAGATACTCGATGCAGGCCCCCGGAATGGCGGCGGGATTGACCGGTTCGCTCGGGGGGGTGGCGTTGAAATCCGCGCAGCCCGACCCGTCCTCGGAGAACACCAGCGCGGTCTTGGTCGCGGTCAGCTCGGCCATGCCCTGCAGGGTGATCACCACCTCGTCGGTGGATTGCGCGCCGAAGGCATCGGTGACGGTCAGCCGGAAGGTCAGCGTCTCGGAGGTGCCGCTGGCGGGTTGGCCGGGGGTAAAGCTGGCCTGCGCGGTGGTCGCACCGGTCAGGGTCTGGGTCGTGCCGCCGGTCTGTTCCCAGAGATAGGCGGTGATGTTGTTCTCGGCATCGGTCGAGCCTGTGCCGTTCAGGGTGAACTCCAACCCGGCGAAGGCATCGGCATCCGGCCCGGCATTGGCCACGGGCGGAGTGTTGACCAGGTAGCGCAGGATCACCACGCCCGACCCGCCATTGCCGCCGGTCGATTGGATGCCGTTGTTAGCCGCGCGCCCGCCCGCGCCGCCGCCCCCCGTGCCGGGGGTGCCGCTGCCTGCGACCGGGCCATCGGTGGAGTCTCCGCCGCCGCCCGCGCCGCCCACATTGGGCTGCACAAGGTTTCCGCGGATATCGCCCCCACCCGCGCCGCCGCCTGCGTAGAACACCGGCGTGCCGGTGATCGAGGATTGCACACCGTCGCCCCCGCGTCCGGCCAGCGTGACCGTGCCATTGGCCCCCGCCTGCCCCGCGCCACCGCCGCCGCCGCCGGACGAGTCGCCAAACCCACCTGTGCCCGCGCCCCCGGCAAAGCCCTGTCCCGCAGGCGACGGCTGGCCCACCGTTCCCCCGTGCGAGGCCCCGCCGCCCGAGCCACCGTCCAACGCATCGCCCACGTTCGAAGGGGTGGTGTTGTAGGTTCCGCCGCCGCCGCCGCCCGCGGCCTCCACGCCGAAGACCGAACTGGGCCCGCCGCTTTGCCCCGAGGAAAAGCTGCTCGGCCAATTGGTGCGGTTGTCGCCCGCGCCGCCCAGGCCCACCGCCACGGGATACCCTCCCGCGGACCGGGTCACGGTGCCTTGCCGCAAGCCTCCGGCCCCGCCGCCGCCGCCCGCGATGGCCCCGCCACCGCCGCCGCCGCCCACGATCAGGTAGTCGACCGTCCGCTCCTGATCGAGGGTGAAGGTGCCGCCCTGCTCGAACACATGCACCCGAAAGGTTTGTTGCGTCACCGGGTCGAGATAGTCGAACACGCTGTTGCCGCCCCCCGCCGCCGGGGGGGGCGGGTTGGAAGCCGCCAGAACCGTGACCGAGATGTCGTCGGTCGTGGACAGGCCGAAGGTATCGGTGACGGTCAGGCGAAAGGTCAGGGTTTCCGAGCTGCCACCCGCCGGAGCCCCCGCGACAAAGCTTGCTTGCGCGGTGTTCGGGGTGCCGAGCGTGACGGTGGTCCCGCTCACTTGGGTCCAGGCATAGCTCTGGATGTTGTTCTCGGGGTCGGTCGAGCCAAGGCCGTTCAGCGTGACCGTCGCGCCCTCGGTGACGGTCACGTCAGGCCCCGCATTGGCCGCAGGCGGCGCATTGGCGACATAGCGCAGGATCACGACACCCGCGCGACCGGGGTTGCGCACAATGCTTGGGCGCGTGATCGCGCTCCCGCCGCCGCCCGGATTGGCGGACCCGACGCCCGGCGTGCCATCGGCCACGTTGCTGGCGGACGAGCCGCCACCGGCATAGGTGACCGCCGTTCCGGTGATCGAACTGACGCGTCCCGGCCCGCCATTGGTGCCGCTTCCCGACCCCCCGGCACCGCCGCCCCCACCGCCGGCGTTGATGCTGATGTCGTTTGCGGCACCGTCGAACCCCTGCCCCGCGATGCCTGCACCACCCGACGCGCTGCCCGCCGCCACCACGTTTTGCGATGCGCCACCGCCGCTGCCGCCGGGCAGGCCCTGGTTGAAGTTGTCCGCGCGCCCGCCGCCGCCGCCGCCATTGGCCACGATCCCGAAGACCGAGGAATTGCCGCCTGTTGCCCCTGGAGAATTGAAGGCTGTCGTCGCCGCCCCGCCTGCGCCGACGGTCACCGTGTAGCTTGCCGCCGTGCGGGCGCCGGTGCCCTCGAGCATCCCGCCCGCGCCGCCGCCGCCGGTGCCCGCACCGCCGCCGCCACCGATGATGAGGTAGTCCACATCGCGGGGCTGGTTCAGGGTGAAACTGCCGCTGCCATCGAAGCGATGCACGCAGAAGGTCTGGTTGTTCTGGGTGATCTGCATGACCGTCCCGCCCGTGGCGATGTTCAGCGCGGCACAGGTCTGCGCCTCGGCCGTGCCCGCACCCAGCGCGCCCAGCGCCAGCGCGGCCGAGAGGGCGATGCGCCTGAGGCTGCGCGGGATCATTGCACCAGTCCCCGCAGGCTGTCGGCGTCGAACTTGAGGCGGAACTGGATGAAGGGCCCCTGCGCGGTGTGGCCCAGCCCGGCGAAATCGGCGTCATGGAAGCCGGTGAAATTGTAGCCGAAGTTGAGCCAGCCATCCTCGAAGGGCGTCGCCCCGAGCGACAGGCCGA
>JAOARA010000375.1 GCA_025211115.1 Roseicyclus sp.
ATCGCCTATGTCGACATCGACGCCCATCACGCCGACGGGGTGGAGCACGCCTTTGCCGGCGATCCCGAGACGCTGCTGATCTCGGTCCACGAGGACCGGCGCTGGCCCTTCACCGGCGCGCTGGAAGACGATGGCGGCGGCAATTGCCTGAACCTGCCGGTGCCGCGCGGCTTCAACGATACCGAAATGGCGGAGGTGCGCGAGCGCCTGATCCTGCCCGCCGTGGCGGGCTTCGCGCCCGATGCGATCGTGCTGCAATGCGGGGCGGACGCGGTGACCGAGGACCCGCTGAGCCGGTTAACCCTGTCCAACAACGCCCATTGGGACGTGCTGCGCGGGCTGATGGTGCTGGGGTGCCCGCGTCTGCTGGTGCTGGGCGGCGGCGGCTACAACCCGTGGTCGGTGGGGCGGCTCTGGACCGGGGTCTGGGCCGTGCTGAACGGCCACGAGATCCCCGAGCGCCTGCCCGAGGGCGCCGAGGCCGTGCTGCGCGGCCTCAACTGGGAGAACCCGCCGAGGCTGGGCCGCGCGCCCGCGGCGCATTGGTTCACGACGCTGCGCGATGCGCCCCGGCCCGGCGAGGTCCGGGCCGAGGTGACCGAACGGTTGGCGGTTCTGACGGCCCGGCCCGCAGCGCGCGGCGCGATACCCGAGTGAAAAACTCGGGATTGACGAATCCGACTGTTTAAGTCAGGTTTAACCCGAGAGGCGACAGGACCGCCACAACCGGGAGACACGGACCATGAGCTTTCATTCGGAACGGATCGACAGCCACGACCAGAGCCGCACGGCACCCCTGCACCACAGCCTTCCCGTCTATGACGCGCGGCGGCTGACCGACGGGGCGGGCACCGCGATGATCGTGCTCGACGACAAGACCTACCAGCTGCGCATCACGCGGGCGGGCAAGCTGATCCTCACGAAGTGAGGGGCGTCACGGCGGCAAGGCGCGACGGCCAGGGCGCGCCCCACATTTTGCCGCAGCCACGGAGCTAAGACCCTCTCGACCCCGACCGTTTCAAAGCGGGACTCGAGAGGAGACCTTCGTGGAACGACCAGACTTCAAACCGGCGCGCCTGCCGTCGAACGAGGCAGGCCGCCTGTCCGCCGTGCATCGAAGCGGGCTGATGGACAGCAAGCACCTGTCCCGCTTCGACATCTACACCCGGCTGTTTCGCCATATCGCAGGGGTGCCGGTCTCCTATACCGGCCTGCTCGACGAGGCGCGGCAGTATTTCCTGTCGGAAAACTTCACCGGCTGCCTGACCGGCGCGACCGAGGTTGCGCGGCATGAGACCGTCTGCCAGCACGCGCTGCTCGACACCCGCCCCTTCATCGTGAACGACATGCGGGTGCATCCGACCTTCGAAGCGCATCCGCTTGTCACCGGCGACCCCCATTGGGTGTTCTGGGCCGGGTTCCCGCTGGTCACGCCGGAGGGCTACATCCTCGGCACGATCTGTGCGGTGGATTTCGTCCCGCGCGAATTGAGCCCCGAACAGGTCGAACTGATGACCGGGGTGGCGGCCGATCTGACCCTGTCGATCCAGTTGCAGACCGACCAGCAGGAGCGCGCGGCGAAGGACTGCGAGGCGATCCTCGCCGATCTGCAGGCGGCGGGATTGGACGGGCTGGGCGCGGCGCGCGGCTTTCTGAACCTGTGCATGGGCCTGCCGGTCTCGGGCAGCCAGCGTGACGACCTGCTGGCCGCGGGGCTGGCGCAGGATGTCGAGGGCGCACTGAGCCTGACGGCGGCGGGTGCCACGCTCAAGACCGGGCGCGGCCTGGGCCCGGCCGAATACAAGGCAAAGGCCTCGCCGATGCGGGATGCGCAACTGCTCGACGCGATGTTCGAGATGATGGACGAGGCGGAGTTCTGAGCATGTATTCCAAGATCTATACCCTGTGCTTCCAGTCTCTCGAGGCGGCCAAGATTGGCGTGTCGCACCTGTCGACGGAAATCGGCGGCGCGATTGCGGACGCCAATATCGCCAGCCTCAACATCCTTCTGCACAAGGAGGGACGCGTGACCATGATCGTGCGCTTCGATGCGCTGGAGGACATGAACCGCTTTTCGCAAGCTCAGATCAGCGTGCTGGCCGGGCTGGAGAACGTGTTCAAGCTGCGCGAGATGACGCAGAACACGGCCATCTCGGTCTATCTCTTCGACCGCGAGGCGGCGACAGTGGTCTGACGCTGATCAAGGTGGGCGGCAAGGCGTGTCGCCCGCCCCCGCACAAGAAAAGCCCCGGACACAAGGTCCGGGGCTTTGTCTTTTCGTCGAGTGGATCGACGGCTCAGCCGATCTTGGGCAACAGCGTGTCGATGCTGGCCTTCGCGTCGCCGTAGAACATCCGCGTGTTCTCCTTGAAGAAGAGCGGGTTCTCGATGCCGGAATAGCCGGTGCCCTGCCCGCGCTTCGAGACGAAGACCTGCTTGGCCTTCCACACCTCGAGCACCGGCATGCCGGCGATGGGGCTGTTGGGATCGTCCTGGGCGGCCGGGTTCACGATGTCGTTCGAGCCGATGACGATGACGACATCCGTATCCGGGAAGTCCTCGTTGATCTCGTCCATCTCGAGCACGATGTCGTAGGGCACCTTGGCCTCGGCCAGAAGCACGTTCATGTGCCCCGGCAGGCGGCCCGCGACGGGGTGGATGGCGAAACGCACCTCCTTGCCCGCGGCGCGCAGCTTGCGGGTCAGTTCGGCCACGCCCTGCTGTGCCTGTGCCACGGCCATGCCGTAGCCCGGAACGATGATGACGCTGTCGGCCTCGTTCAGGGCGGTGGCGACGCCGTCGGCATCGATTGCGACCTGTTCGCCCTCGATGGCCTGCTGCTCGCCGGTGGCCCCGCCGAAACCGCCGAGGATCACGCTGATGAAGGAGCGGTTCATCGCCTTGCACATGATGTAGCTGAGGATCGCACCCGACGAGCCGACCAGCGCACCCACCACGATCAGCAGGTCATTGCCGAGCGAGAAGCCGATCGCCGCCGCCGCCCAGCCCGAGTAGCTGTTCAGCATCGAGACCACGACGGGCATGTCCGCGCCGCCGATCCCCATGATCAGGTGATAGCCGATGAAGAAGCCCAGCAGCGCCAGCAGCAGCAGCGCCCAGGTGCCCGCCCCGCCGAGATACATCGCCAGCAGGATGACCGAACCCGCCGCCGCGGCGGCGTTCAGCATGTGACCGCCGGGCAGCTGCTTGGCCGCCGTGTCGATCTTGAACGGCAGGAGCGACGAGTTGCCCGAGAGCTTGCCATAGGCCACGACCGAGCCGGTGAAGGTCACGGCACCGATCCAGATGCCGAGCACCAGCTCGACCCGGAGGATGCCGATCTCGACACCGGTCTTCTTGCCGATCAGCTCGCCGAAGTTCGACAGCGTGCCGAGCAGCGCATAGGCTGCATCGCTCAGCGGGCCTTCGGGCTGCGGGAAGGGCAGGCCGGCGGTGGCGAACTCGGCCGCGACGCGGCCGATCTCGACATGGGCGTTCACGCCGACGAAGACGGCGGCGAGGCCGACGAGCGAGTGCATGATCGCCACCAGCTCGGGCATCTGCGTCATCTGCACCTTGGTGGCCAGCTGGTAGCCGACCGCGGCGCCCGCCGCGATCAGGATCAGCGACATGACCCACAGGCCGGAACCCGGCCCGATCAGCGTGGCCACGACCGCGATGGCCATGCCCGCGATGCCGTACCAGACCGCCCGCTTCGCGCTTTCCTGCCCCGAAAGGCCACCCAGCGACAGGATGAAGAGCACGCCCGCGACCGCGTAGGCCGCAATGGTGAATCCGAAATCCATCTTCTTCTCTCCCCTCACCACCCAGCTGGGCGACTAAACATCGCGTTTTCGATTTCAGCTTCTGCCCCGCACTTGACACACACTGCGGAAATCACCTCTGGGCCACCTGCTCTTGTTCCTTCGTCGATATCTGCTTTGAACATCTTCGGTTCGGTAAGTCTGCTCCAATGTCCCGGTGACCAAGACGAACTAGACTCTCTTGCTGAAAGCACTTCTCGGCTTCCGCAGTTTGGGCAAGTTAAGCGATAGTAGGTGGCGTCAATAGTTCCCATGATCCATACCCACTCAAGATTTCTGGAACATGGCGAGCATGCGCCGTGTCACGAGGAAGCCGCCGAAGATGTTGACCGCGGCCATGAAGATGCCGAGCGCGGCCAAGACCGTGATCAGCATCGAGCTTGAGCCGATCTGCATCAGCGCGCCCAGGATGATGATCGAGGAAATCGCGTTGGTGACCGCCATCAGCGGCGTGTGCAGCGAATGCGCCACGTTCCAGATCACCTGGAAGCCGATGAAGACCGACAGCACGAAGACGATGAAATGCTGCATGAAGCTCGCAGGCGCGATCAGGCCCACGCCCAGCACCAGCGCACCGCCGATGGCCAGAAGCGTGACCTGGTTCTTGGTCTGCGCCTTGAAGGCGGCCACCTCCTGCGCCCGCTTTTCCTCGGGCGTCAGTTCCTTCGGCTTTTCCTTCTTCGGGGCGGCGGCGATGGCCGCGACCTTGGGCGGCGGCGGCGGATAGGTGATCTCGCCCGCGAAGACCGCGGTCGCGCCGCGGATCACGTCATCCTCCATGTTATGCGCGACCTGTCCGTCCTTTTCGGGGGTCAGGTCGGTCATCATGTGGCGGATGTTGGTGGCGTAGAGCGTCGAGGATTGCGCGGCCATGCGGCTGGGGAAATCGGTGTAGCCGATCACCACCACGCCGTTGTCCGAGACGATCCGCTCGTCCTTCTGCGTCAGCTCGCAGTTGCCGCCCCGCTCGGCGGCAAGGTCGACGATGACCGATCCGGGCTTCATCATCTCGACCATGTCCTTGGTCCACAGCACCGGCGCATCCCGGCCCGGGATCAGCGCGGTGCAGATGACGATGTCGATCTCGGGCGCCATCTCGCGGAATTTCTCGAGCTGCTTTTCCCGGAACTCGGGGCTGGAGGGGGCCGCGTAGCCGCCGGTGGCCGAGCTGTCCTGCGTATCCTCGAAATCGAGGAAGACGAACTCGGCGCCCATCGATTCGATTTGCTCGGCCACTTCGGGCCGCACGTCGAAGGCGTAGGTGATCGCGCCCAGCGAAGTCGACGTGCCGATCGCGGCAAGGCCTGCGACACCCGCACCGATGACCAGCACCTTGGCGGGCGGCACCTTGCCCGCGGCGGTCACCTGGCCGGTGAAGAACCGGCCGAAGTTGTTGCCCGCCTCGATCACCGCGCGGTAGCCCGCGATATTCGCGGTGGACGAGAGCGCGTCCATCTTCTGCGCACGGGAGATGCGCGGCACCATGTCCATGGCGATGACGTTGGTGCCCGCGGATTTCGCGGATTCCATCAGCTTCTCGTTCTGGCCGGGCCAGAAGAACGAGATCAGAAGCTGCCCCTCGCGGAACTTCTTGGCCTCGGCCGTGGTCGGCGGACGCACCTTGGTGACGATGTCGGCCTCTTTCCAGAGCGCGGCGGCGGTCTTGACGACCGAGACGCCCGCGGCCTCGTAGGCGGCATCGGTGAAGCCGGCGGCTTCGCCCGCGCCTGCCTCGATCACGCAGTCATAGCCGAGTTTCTGAAGCTGGAGCGCGCTATCGGGCGTCATCGCCACCCGTGCTTCGCCCGGCTCGATCTCCTTCGGAGCCCCTATTTTCACTGTCATCCCCTCTTTGACATGGCCGTGTCTCGTCGCCCCATAGCAACACCCGCCGAGCTTAACAACGGGGGCATGCGCGACATTTTATTGCGCATACAATGGCATACCGTTTCCGATCCTTGCAGACCTGCCGCAGCGTCATGCTGCAGACCCTTCCGAAGACGCCCGGATCGGGTAGAAGGTAAGGCCAGGGGAGGAAAAGACCATGGACCATGCAGGACGGCACGCGCTGGTCACCGGCGGAGGCACCGGGATCGGCCTGGGCATCGCGCGGGCGCTGGCGGCGGCGGGGGCCGAGGTGACGATCACCGGGCGAAACCTCGAGCGGTTGCAGGCCGTCGCCGGGCAGAGCCCGCGGCTTCACCCCCTGCAGATGAACGTGGACGAGGAGGCCTCGGTCCGCGGTGGCATCGCCGCGGCCGCCGAGGCGCGCGGGCCGGTCGCCATCTGCGTGGCCAATGCCGGGATCGCCGAGGCAGCCCCCTTTCGCCAAGAGACGCTGGCGCATTGGCGGCAGATCATGGCGACCAACCTCGACGGGGTCTTCCTGACCTTCCAGGCGGCTCTGGCGACGCTGGGGCGGGATGACTGGGGGCGGATGATTGCCGTCTCGTCCATCGCGGGGCTGGTCGGGTTGAAGAACGCCATCGCCTACACCGCCTCGAAACACGGGGTGATCGGGTTGGTGCATGGGCTGAGCGAGGAATACATGGGCGGCGGCGTGACCTTCAACGCGGTCTGCCCCGGCTATGTCGAAACCCCCATCGTGGAGCGCAACGCCGCCGAGATCGCCACGCGGCAGGGCATTTCCGAGGAGGAGGCGCGCGCCTATCTCGCGCGGGGCAATCGCCACAAGACGCTGTTGCAGACCGATGAAGTGACGGGCGCGGTGATGTGGCTCTGCTCGGATGCTGCGCGCAGCGTGAACGGGCAGTCGATCCAGATCGCGGGCGGGCAGGTCACGTGACGCGGGGCGGGATGCTGCACTGCGGCGCGGATTTTCCTGACTTGTCGGGCACTTGGCTCGGCCCGTATGCCGTTGCATTCCGACAAGCCCTGAATTTTATTGTATTTTTCCGGTTTACACCGGCCACACAAGGCGTATGTGGCAATGCAGGACCATGACGGAGCCGCCCCGATGCCGCTCGAAGATCACCCGCTGCGCTACCGGCTTGCCAACGAGCTGCACGCGCGCCCCTTTCCGAACCTTGCCGCGCCCGCGCAGGCGGTGTTCATCGCCATCAAGCAGCCCAAGGATGCGGCCAAGCGCGACCGGGGCCTTGACCGGGCGCATCTGATCGCCCTGCTCGACCGGTTCGGCGCGGATCACCCCGCGCCCGACGCCACGCATTTCTTCGGCGACCTCGGCAAGTTCCGTCTGAAGTGGGAACAGCACACCGAGTTCGTGACCTACACGGCCTTCCTGCCCTCGAACGGCGAACGCCCCTTCGACCCCGCCGCCTGGGAGGTCTTTCCCGAGGATTGGCTGGCGCAGGCCCCCGGCGTGCGCATCACCTCGGCCCATCTGCGGATCGAGGTCGCGCCCGAGGATGATCGCGTCATCGCCGAGAAGATCGGCGAGTGGCTGGTGCCCGAAAGCCTTGCGGTCAGCCATGTGCTCGACAAGACCGCCGTGGTTGCGGGGGATTTCCGCATCGACAGCCACGGGCACATGCGCTTTGCCGTGTTCTGCAAGTCCGACACCGGCAGCCGCCGGATCGGGCGGATCGTGCAGCGCATCTTCGAGATCGAGACCTACAAGGCGATGTCGCTGCTGGGCCTGCCGACCTCGCGCGAGATCTCGACCCGGATGGGCGAGATGGACGAGGGGCTGGTGCGGCTGGTGGCCGACATGACCGGCGATCTCGCCAAGCCGGACGAGACGCTGGGCCAGCTTCTGTCCATCGCGGCGGAGTTGGAGAAGCTGCAGGCGCAAAGCGCCTTTCGCTTCGGCGCGACGGGGGCCTACGAGGCGCTGGTCAGCCAGCGCATCGCGGTGCTGCGCGAGGAACGGTTCCTGGGCCGCCAGACCTTCGGCGAATTCATGATGCGCCGCTACGATCCCGCGATGCGCACGATCAAGGCGACCGAGCGGCGGCTTCTGTCGATGACCGAGCGCGCGATCCGTGCGGGCGACCTGCTGCGCACGCGGGTGGACGTGGACCGCTCGGCGCAGAACCAGGAGCTGCTGGAAAGCATGGACCGCCGCGCGGACCTGCAGCTGCGCCTGCAGAAGACGGTCGAGGGGCTGTCGGTGGTGGCGATCAGCTATTACGCGGTGAACCTGGTGGTCTACCTGATCGGCCCGCTGGCCGAGCCCATGGGCGTGACCAAGACGGTGCTGACGGCGCTCTCGGTCGTGCCGGTGGTGATCGCCGTCTGGCTGACGGTGCATTCGATCCGGCGCTCGATGGAGAAGTGAGGCGGCGCAAAACTCTTGCAAGAGTTTTGCCGAGGGTCTTGCAAGACCCTCTCCCAGCCTTTTGCAAAAGGCTGGGCAGACCCTTGCAAGGGTCTGGTCAGCGCCCGGTTCTCAGCGCGCGGCGCATGATCTTGCCCGTCGCCGTCATCGGCAGGCTGTCCGCGCGCAGCACGCGGCGCGGCACGCAATGGGCCGAGACCCTCTCGCGCACCAGCGCCTGCAGCGCCTCTTCCATCCCCGACCATGCGGCCCCCTCGCGCAGGACGACATGGGCTACGACGATCTCGGTCCGGACCGGATCGGGCTCGCCCACAACGGCGGCCATGACGACATCGGGGTGGCGCGCCAGCGCCTGTTCGATCTCGACCGGGCCGATGCGGTAGCCAGCCGATGTGATGACATCGTCATCGCGGGCGTGAAAGGTGATCTGCCCACCCGCATCGCGGGTCGCCAGGTCGCCGGTGCGCAGCCAACCATCGACGACCTTTTTCGCCGTCGCCTCGGGCTTCTTCCAGTATTCGAGGAACATCACCGGGTCGGGCGCGCGGACGCAGACCTCGCCCAGCTCGCCCGTGCCGACCTCGCCCGCCGCGTCGCGCAGGCTGACCTCGTGGCCCGGCACGGGCAGGCCCATGGCCCCCGGCACGCGGTCCATCAGCCCGTCGCAGGCGGCGACCACCAGGTTCGCCTCGGTCTGGCCGTAGAACTCGTTGATCGGGCAGCCCAGCGCCTCGCGCCCCCAGTCGAGCAGGTCCGCGCCGAGCGCCTCGCCGCCCGAGCCGATGGCGCGGAGGCACAGGCCCGCGGGCGGCACCGACTGCCGCATCAGGCGCAGCGCGGTGGGCGGGATGAAGGCGTTGCTCACCCGCTCCTCTGCCATGAGGCGCAGCGCGGCCTCGGGGTCGAACTTGGCGAAGCGGTGCGAGACGAGCGGCACGCCATAGTAGAGACAGGGGATCGCCATATCCATCAGCCCGCCGATCCAGGCCCAGTCCGCGGGCGTCCAGCCCACGTCACCGGCTTGCGGAAAGAACCCCTGGCTCAGCTCCATGCACGGCAGGTGCCCGAACAGGAAGCGGTGGGCGTGCAGCACGCCCTTGGGATCGCCGGTGGTGCCGGAGGTGTAGATCATCACCGCCGGGTCTTCGGCGGCGGTGTCGGCGGAGGCCCGCAGCAGCGGGCCCGAGATGAGGTCATCGAACCCGAGGACAGGCGCGCGCGCCGCCCCGGTGGTGATGATCGTGGAGAGCCCCGGCAGGTCAGGCGCCAGCGCCATGATGCGGGGCAGGGTGGCGGCGTCGGTGACGATGGCCGCGGCCCCGCTGTCGGAGAGCCGGTAGCGCAGGGCGTCTTCCCCGAAGAGCGTGAACAGCGGCAGCGACACCGCGCCGAGCTTCATCGCGGCGAAATGGGTGACCAGCACGGCAGGGTGCTGCGGCAGCAGCACGGCGACGCGGTTGCCGCGGGTGATGCCGCGGGCTGCCAGCGCCGCGGCCAGCGCGTCGGAGGCGCGCTTGAGCTGGCCATAGGTCCAGCTCTCGCGCCGCCCGTCGGCGTGGCGGTGGATCACCGCAACGCGGTCGGGCGCCACCGCGGCCCAGTCGCCGCAACAGGCCTGCGCGATGTTGAACCGACGCGGAATATCCCAGCGGAAGCCCGCGCGCAGCGCCTCCCACCCGGCGCGCTGCGTGAACAGGCGCCGGTCGGGCGTGTCAGGCATCGGAGATGACGGTGAGGGTCGGCAGCGCGGTCAGGTTGAGGCC
>JAOARA010000376.1 GCA_025211115.1 Roseicyclus sp.
GGGCGGCTTCCTGACGAATTACGCGCAGGGTGGCCTGACCTTCGGCTTCAACGGTGACGTGGGCGGGTTCCTCGGTATCCACAGCTACCAGTTCCTCGAGCCGCGGATGGAAATGCGGCAAGACCTCAAATTCATTGACAGGCAAGGTCAAGAACCTGCTTGATCCGATATCGGTCTGAACCGATCGCTGGCCGTGCCCCAATGACTCCGACGCGGCGGCAGGCGCTGATGCAGCTTGCCGCCGTGTCCGTCGCGGGCCTTGCAATGCCTGCGGCCGTGGCGCAACCCGTCTCCCGCTCGGCGCTCGAGGCTTATGTCGACATCCTGTTGCCGGGCGAGGCGGGGGCACCGCCCGCCTCGGCGCTGGGCATCGCCGCCGAGATCGAGGCGCTTGCCCCCGAGGGCACGGATTTCCGGCGGCTCATCTCGCTTGGCACGGGTTGGCTTGACGACGTGCAAGCCGGGGGGCAGCCCGGAGGTTTCGCCGCGATGCCGGTCGGCGCGCAGGCGCAGGTGGTCGCGTGGATGGCGGCCGCCCCCTATGACGAGATACCGGGGCGGTTCTACCATATCCTGCGGCTGTTCGCGGGCGAGCTTTATTATGTCAGGCCCGAGGCGCGTGTCGGGTTCCCTCTGAACCACGCCCCGCAGCCCGCGGGCTACCCGCCGCCATGGGGCGCGACGTGACGGATCGGCCCGACGTCGTGATCGTCGGCTCGGGCGCTGGTGGCGCGGCGGCGGCATTCGCCTTGACCGAGGCCGGGCTGCGTGTCCTGCTGCTCGAGGCCGGGCCGCGCTTCGATCCGGCGCGCGACTACCCGATGACGCAACCCGATTGGGAACGACGGCTGTTTCCCGCCCCACCCGGCAGCCGGGGCGATATCCTCTATGGTGATCTGGGCGCGCTCGACCCCGCGGATGCGGGGTTGCAGAGCTTCAACGCCGTCCGGCCCCGCGGCGCGCCGGGGCGGGTGCGGCTGGCCACGACCGGCTATTCCCATGTTCGCGGCGTCGGCGGCAGCACGCTGCATTACGTGGGCGAGGCGCAGCGCCTGCACCCCGGCAGCTTTCACCTGCGGCGCGACCACGGCGCGGGGGCCGACTGGCCGCTCGGCTATGACGATCTCGCGCCCCATTACGACCGGGCCGAGCGGCTGATCGGCGGCGCCGGTCCCGCGATGCAGACGGGCCGCCCCCGGACCGCGCCCTTCCCGCAGACGGCCCACCCGCTCAACCCCGCCGCGCGGCGGCTGGTCGAGGCGGGCGCGCGGCTTGGCCTGCCCTTCGAGGCCAACAGCCGCGCCGTGCTGTCCGAGCCGATGGATGGCCGACCGTCCTGCAACTATTGCGGCCAGTGCAGCCGCGGGTGTCCGTTGGGCGACAAGGGGTCGGCCGATGTCACCTTCCTGCGGCAGGCCGAGGCGACGGGGCGGCTGACGGTGTTGGCCGGGGCCGAGGTGACGCGGATCGAGACCGGGCCGGGTGGGCGCATCGCGGCGGTGCATTACGTCCGGGACGGCGTTGCCACGCGGCAGGAAACGCCCGTTCTGGTGCTGGCCGCCGGGGCGGTGCAGACGCCGCGGCTGTTGCTGGCGAGTGCTGCGCCGGACGTGCCCGAGGGCGTGGCCAATGGCTCGGGGCAGGTCGGGCGCAACTTCATGGAGACGCTCGGCTGGCTCGGCACGGCTCTGGTGCCGGGGCTGACCGACAGCCACAAGGGTCTGCCCGCCGATGCCGTCAGCTGGGCCGAGAATGCGCCGGACGGGGTGCCCGGCGCCGTCGGCGGATGCCGCTACACCTCCTCCGTGCTGGAAAGCGGGTTGAGCGGCCCCGCCTCCTATGCCTCGCGGCTGGTGCCGGGGCACGGGGCCGCTTTCCAGGCTCGGCTGCGCGCCGTCTTCGGCTCGGCCCTGACCGTCGGGGCCATCGGTGCCGTGCTGCCCGACGCGCGCAGCCGCGTGACGCTGCACCCCGAGCGGCGGGATGCCAATGGCGTGCCCCTGCCGGTGGTGTCCTCCGTCCTGACCGACAACAGCCTGACCCTGCTGCGCCACATGGCGGCGCGGGGCCGCGCCCTGCTGCGGGAGGCCGGTGGCGGGGAGCTTCTGGAACAGGTGTCGTCCTGGGACCGCTTCGCGGCGACCCATGTCTTCGGCACCGCCCGGATGGGCGCGGACAGCGGCAGTTCGGTCACCGATGCCCATGGCCGCAGCCATGATCACGGCAATCTGTGGATCGCGGATGCCAGCCTGTTTCCCACGTCGGGCGGGGGCGAGGGGCCGTCGCTGACGATCCACGCGCTTGCACTGCGCGCCGCCGAGCGTATCGCGGCGGGCGGTTAGAGCGCCAGTTCCCGCACCGGGATGATCTTGAAGAAGGTGCCGCCCGACCAGACGCCGAACCAGTCTTCCCCCGCCACCTCCTGCGCCTCGCCGAGGTCGACCAGCCGGTAAAAGCTTTTCCGGTCGATCAGCGCCTCGAGCCCGGCGCGGACATGGACATAGGGCGACGGCTCGCCGGTCTCGTCGCGGGCGACGCGGATGGCGTTCTCGGGGCCCGCGGCGACGGTGTCGCCGACATTGGTGGTGAAGGTGATGACCTGCGCGGGGCCTTCGCCCTCGGCCTCGAAATCCTGCGCGACAAAGGGCGCGTCCTCGACCCGGATGCCGACCTTCTCGACCGGGGTGACGAGGAAATACTTGCCGTCTTCCTTCTTCAGGATGGTCGAGAACAGCCGCACAAGGGCGGCGCGGCCGATGGGCGTGCCTT
Source organism: Roseicyclus sp. (assembly GCA_025211115.1). Lineage (GTDB taxonomy): Bacteria > Pseudomonadota > Alphaproteobacteria > Rhodobacterales > Rhodobacteraceae > Roseicyclus. The sequence goes on from JAOARA010000376.1 coordinate 2,770, forward strand.
CGTGGAACCATGTCCCGTCGCGGCGGATCTCCATGTCGATGTCGCCGCAAAAGGGCGGGTTCCACAGGTGGACGGGCGGCAGCTTGCCGGTCTTGGCCGCCTCCTGTGCGGTCTTCATCAACTGCGCGGTGCCCGGTTTGTCAGCGTCCGTCACGTTCTTTTGTCCCCCTGCACGCTTTGCCATTTGTGATGGGCGGAATAGGTCTGTTAGCTGTGAGCCACATAATCATTCCGCGGAGCATTGCCATGTCCACCCCCGTCGTTGCCGCCGATGCCCCCGCCGCCGAGCTGGTCGCCGAGATCGAGGCGCTGGGCGCCCGGCTGGGCGCGGCGAAGGCCTCCATCGCCACGCGGATCATCGGTCAGGACGAGGTGGTCGACCTTGCGCTCGCCGCGATGCTCTCGGGCGGCCACGCGCTTCTGATGGGGCTGCCGGGGCTGGGCAAGACGCTGCTGGTCGACACGCTCTCGACGGTGATGGGCCTGTCCGCGAACCGCATCCAGTTCACGCCCGACCTGATGCCGGCCGACATCCTCGGGTCCGAGGTGCTGGAGACGGCGCAGGACGGCAGCCGCGCCTTTCGCTTCATCGAGGGGCCGATCTTCTGCCAGCTGCTGATGGCCGACGAGATCAACCGCGCCTCGCCGCGGACGCAGTCGGCGCTGTTGCAGGCGATGCAGGAACGCGAGGTGACCATCGCGGGCGAGCACAAGCCCCTGCCCGCGCCGTTCCACGTTCTCGCCACCCAGAACCCGATCGAGCAGGAAGGCACCTATCCGCTGCCCGAGGCGCAGCTTGACCGGTTCCTCGTGAAGATCGACGTAGCCTATCCCGACCGCGACACCGAGCGCGGCATCCTTCTGGCCACCACTGGCACGGCGGAGGCGCAGCCGACGCCCGTCTTCACCCCCGACGAGCTGATCCGCGCGCAAGGTGTCGTGCGTCGCATGCCGGTGGGCGAGAGCGTGGTCGAGCTGATCCTCGACCTTGTCCGCGCCTGTCGCCCCGACGGCGAGGAAGCGCCCGAGATCGTGAAGCGCACCGTCGCCTGGGGCCCCGGCCCCCGCGCGGCGCAGGCGCTGATGCTGACGGTGCGCGCCCGCGCGCTGCTGGACGGGCGGCTTGCGCCCTCGGCCGAGGATGTCGCGCATCTTGCGCGGCCCGTGCTCGGGCACCGCATGGCGCTGAGCTTCGGGGCGCGCGCCGAGGGCGCGGTGCTGGAAGACGTGATCGACGAGGTCACCGCCCGCGTCACCCGGATCGGGCTCGCGGCTTGAGCGACACCGCGCTTCATACGCCCGAGACCCTGCGCTCGCGCTCGGAGGCCGTGGCGGCGACGCTGCCCGCGCTGATGGCCGATGCGCAGCACCTGGCCGCCACGGTGCTTCTGGGCACCCATGGCCGCAAGCGCGCGGGCACGGGCGACGAGTTCTGGCAATACCGCCCGGCGCAGGCGGGCGACGGCTATCGCCAGATCGACTGGCGGCGGTCGGGCCGGTCGGACGGGCATTTCATCCGCCAGACCGAATGGCAGGCCGCGCAATCGGTGATGCTGGGGGTGGATGACGGCGCCTCGATGACCTTCACCGGGCACAAGTCCCGGCCCTCCAAGCTGCGCCGCGCGCAGACCCTGGCGATGGCGCTGGCGATCCTCGCCGTGCGCGGCGGTGAGCGGGTGGGCCTGACGCAGATGGCCGAGCCGCCCCGCGGCGGCACTGCGCAGCTGATGCGGCTGGCGCAGGCGATGATGGACGGGCAGGCGGCGGGCGATCACGGCACGCCGCGCCCGCAGATGATGCCGATGGGCAGCCGCGTGGTGTTCTTCTCGGATTTCCTGGGCGATCCCGCCGGGATCGAGGCGGTGCTGGGCCGCGCCGCCGACCGCGAGGTGCGCGGCGCGCTGGTGCAGGTGCTCGACCCCGACGAGGAGGCGTTTCCCTATGACGGGCGCACCGTCTTCGAATCGATGACCGGCGCGATCCGCTTCGAGACGCTGAAGGCGAGGTCGCTGCGCGAGGCGTATCTGGCCCGGCTCGCCGAGCGCAAGGCGCTGCTGCAGGACATGTGCCGCCGCACCGGTTGGCGCTACCACCTGCATCATACGGGGGACGCGGCCGAGCCGACGCTGCTGTGGCTCTACCGCGCCCTTGAAAAGGTGCGCGCATGAGCGGGGCGGCGCAAATCTCTTGCAAGAGATTTGCCAGAGCCTTGCAAGGCTCTGGATCACGCCCTTGCAAGGGCGTGGCACGGGTTTTGCAAAACCCGTCGCCCGGCCCTGAGGGGGGCGCAGGATGATTGGAAGCCTCGCCTTTTCCACGCCGCTTTTGCTGACGGCCCTGATCGCGCTGCCGGTCCTGTGGTGGATCCTGCGCGCGGTCCCGCCCGCGCCGATCCGGCGGCGGTTTCCGGGTGTCGCGCTGCTGCTGGGACTGAAAGACGACGAAAGCCAGACCGACAAGACGCCCTGGTGGCTGCTTGTCTTGCGCATGGCCGCGTTGGCCGCTGCCATCGTCGGCTTCGCCGGTCCGGTGCTGAACCCGCAGGCCGAGCGCACGGGCGAGGGGCCGCTCCTGATCCTGATGGACAGCTCCTGGGCCTCGGCGCGCGACTGGTCGGACCGGCTGGACCGGGCGGGCCTCTTGCTCGACGAGGCGCAGCGCGCGGGCCGTCCTGTCGCGCTGGTGCAGCTGACCGACCTGCCGCCGGGCGATTTGCCGCTGCAATCGGCCAATGCCTGGGCCGCGCGGGTGCCGTCGCTGATGCCCGCGCCCTATGCGCCCGACATGGCCGTCGCCGCCGACTGGGCCGAGACGCTGGAGGGGCCGCTCGAGACCTACTGGATCGCCGACGGGCTGGATCACGCGGGCCGCGATGACCTGACCGCCGCCTTGGCCGATCTGGGCGCGCTCTCGGTCTTCCAGGGCACGCGCGACGTGCTGGCCCTCGCCCCGCCGCGGTTCGAGGATGGCGCGGTGCGCGCCACGGTCAGCCGTCTGGGGCAGGGCGCGCCGCTCAGCGTCGAGGTGATCGCCCACGGTCTCGACCCCGCGGGCATCCCGCGTGACCTGGCCCGCGCCACCGCTGCGTTCGACGCGGGCGCGACCGAGGCCGAGGTCGAGTTCGACCTGCCCCCGGAGCTGCGCAACCGCGTCACCCGCTTCGAGGTCGCAGGCATCCGCGGTGCGGGGACCGTCGCGCTGACCGACGATGCGCTTCAGCGTCGGCAGGTCGCGCTGATCTCGGCGGGGGCCGATGACGAGCAACAGGCGCTGCTCTCGCCGTTGCACTACCTGCGGCAGGCGCTGGAGCCGACCGCCGACCTGATCGAGGGGGCGCTGGGCGACATGCTGCTGGCCAGCCCCGATGTGATCATCCTCGCCGATATCGCCACGCTTTCCCCCGACGAGGAAACCGCGCTGACCGATTGGGTCGAGGCCGGTGGCCTGCTTGTCCGCTTCGCCGGTCCGCGGCTCGCCGCCTCGGACGTGGCGCGCGATGCCGCCGGGCCGCTGATGCCCGTGCGGCTGCGCGAGGGCGGGCGCAGCGTCGGCGGCGCGATGAGCTGGGGCGAGCCGAAAAGCCTGCGGCCCTTCCCCGACACCTCGCCCTTCTTCGGCCTGTCGATCCCCGATGACGTGCAGGTCAGCGCGCAGGTCATGGCCCAGCCCGACCCCGACCTTGCCGCGCGCACCATCGCCTCGCTGACCGATGGCATGCCGCTGGTGACGCGGGCGACACACGGGCAGGGGTCCGTGGTGCTCTACCACGTCACCGCGAATGCCGAATGGTCCACCCTGCCGCTCTCGGGCCTTTTCGTGCAGATGCTGGAGCGGTTGGCCATTTCGACGCGCCCGGTCGCGCCGGATGCTGCCGACCTCGAGGGCACGGTCTGGACGCCCGAGGAGGTTCTGGACGGCTTCGGCACGCTGCGTGACGCGGGCACACGGCCAGGTGTCGAGGGGGCGGTTCTGGCCGAGGCGCCGCTGTCGGCGGAGCTGCTGCCGGGCCTTTACGCGGCCGAGGAGCGGCGCATCGCGCGCAACGTGATCACCGCCGACACGGGGCTTGCGGCGGCCCGCTGGCCTGCCGCCATCCCGGTCGAGGGGATGGAGGTCATCGCACCCACCGACCTGATGGCGGCTTTCCTGACCGCCGCGCTGGTCCTGCTGCTGGTCGATGCGCTGGCCTCGCTCTGGTTGGCGGGGCGGCTGTCGGGGCTTGCCCGCGGCACGGCCGTTCTGGCGCTTGTCCTGACGCTGCCGCAGGGCGGGCAGGCGCAGACCGGCACCGGCCTCAGCCCCGAGGATCAACTGGCGCTTCTCGCCAGTTCCGAGGTGACGCTGGCCCATGTGCTGACCGGCGACCGCGAGATCGACGAGATGGCCCGCGCGGGCCTTCAGGGCCTGTCGAACACGCTCTGGCAGCGCACATCGGTCGAGCCTGCCGCGCCCATGGGCGTGGACCTCGAACGTGACGAACTGGCGTTCTTCCCGATGATCTACTGGCCGGTGACACCGGATCAGCCCTTGCCCTCCGCCGCGGCCTACAGGCGGCTGAACGACTATCTGCGCTCGGGCGGCATGATCGTCTTCGACACGCGCGACGCCCATGTCGGCAGCTTCGGCTCGGGCACGCCCGAGGGGCGGCGCCTGCGCGCGCTGGCGGCTCCGCTCGACATTCCGCCGCTCGAGCCGATCCCGCCGGATCACGTTCTGACGCGCACCTTCTACCTGTTGCAGGATTTTCCCGGTCGTCACCTCAGCCGCGATGTCTGGGTCGAGGCCTCGGCCCCCGATGCCGAACAGGTCGAGGGGATGCCGTTTCGCAACCTCAACGACGGGGTGACACCGGTTCTGATCGGCGGCAACGACTGGGCCGCCGCCTGGGCGCAGGACGAGACCGGTCGCGCGCTCTATCCCGTGGGGCGCGGCGCGACCGGCGAGCGGCAGCGCGAGATCGCGTTGCGCTTCGGCGTGAACCTCGTGATGCATGTGCTCTCGGGGAACTACAAATCCGACCAGGTCCATGTTCCGGCCCTGCTGGACAGGTTGGGGCAATAGGGCATGGCGCAGACGATCCTCTTCGACCCGCTTCTGCCGATGGCGCTGATCTGGGCGCTTGGGGCTGCGACGCTGCTGATCGTTGCGCTGGCCGTCTGGCGCGGTCTGTCCGGCTGGCCCTTCCGCCTGCTGGCGGGGGCGGCGCTGCTGGCGGCGCTTCTGAACCCCTCGCTGCAATCGGAAGAGCGTGAGCCGCTTTCGGACATCGTGCTTGTCGTGGCCGACCAGTCCGCGAGCCAGCGCATTGCCGACCGGCCCGACCAGACGACGGACGCGCTCGAGGCGCTCGAGGCCGAGATCGCCGCGCTGGGGATGGAGATGCGGCTGTCGACCGTCGCCGATGCGCCCGACAACGCGGGCACGCTCCTGATGGCCGAGCTGAACCGGATGCTGGCCGAGGAGCCGCGCGCGCGCATCGCCGGGGCGATCCTTGTCACCGACGGGCAGCTGCATGATGCGCAGCTGGTCCCCGATCTGCCCGCGCCGCTTCATGCGCTGATCACGGGGCGCGAGGGCGACTGGGACCGGCGGCTGGTGATCGAGACCGCGCCGGCCTTCGGCATCATCGGCGAGGAGCTGATGATGACGCTCAGGATCGAGGACCAGGGGGCTGTGCCCGCGGACCTCTCGGGCCGGGCCGAGATCGCCATTGCCATCGACGGCGGGCCGTCGCGGAGCTTCCAGGTGCCGACGAACGAGACCCTGCAACTGCCGCTGACGCTGGAACATGCGGGGCAGAACGTCGTGCAGTTCATCATCCCCGAAGCGCCGGGCGAGCTGACCGACCGCAACAACGCCGCCGTCGTGCAGATCAACGGCATCCGCGACCGGCTGTCGGTGCTGCTGGTGTCGGGCGAGCCGCATCCGGGGCAGCGCACCTGGCGGAACCTTCTGAAATCCGACCCTTCGGTCGACCTCGTCCATTTCACCATCCTGCGCCCGCCGGACAAGCAGGACGGCGTTCCGGTGACCGAACTGTCGCTGATCGCCTTTCCCACGCGCGAGCTGTTCATGGAGTCGGTCGATGACTTCGACCTGATCATCTTCGACCGCTACCAGCGCCGCGGCATTCTGCCGATGCTCTACATCGACAACATCCGCCGCTATGTCGAGGACGGCGGCGCGCTCTTGCTGGCCGCGGGGCCCGACTACGCCTCGGCGGCCTCGCTCTACCGCACGCCCCTGTCCGAGATCCTGCCGGGGCGGCCCACCGCCCGCGTGATCGAGGCGCCCTTCCTGCCGGAGATTTCCGAGCTTGGCCAACGGCACCCGGTGACCGCGGGGCTGGAGGATGCGCACCAGGGGCTTGCCGACAGCGCGCAGCCCTGGGGCCGCTGGATGCGTCAGATCGAGGTGACCGAACAGGCGGGCCAGACGGTGATGACCGGAAGCGGCGGTGCGCCGCTCCTGATGCTCGACCGGGTGGGCGAGGGGCGCGTGGCGCTGCTGGCCTCGGATCATGCGTGGCTCTGGGACCGCGGCTTCGAGGGCGGCGGCCCGCAGCTCGAGATGTTGCGCCGGCTGGCGCATTGGATGATGGGCGAGCCCGACCTCGAGGAGGAGGCGCTGGTCGCCGAGGCCGATGGCCAGACGATCCGCGTGACCCGCCGGACGCTGGCCGACACGGTCGGCGCGCTCGTCGTGACCGCGCCCGATGGCAGCGAGACCGAGGTCGCGCTGGAACAGACCGCGCCCGGCCGGTTCACGGCCGAGATCGACGGCGGTGAACAGGGCCTTTATCGCCTGCGCGAGGGCGAGCGCGAGCGGGTCATCGCGCTTGGCCCCGCCGCCCCGCGCGAGTTCGAGGAGACCATCGCCAGCGCGGCCCGGCTGGAGCCTGTGGCCGGCCCGCTGTCGGGGGCGGTGATGCGGCTGGAAGACGGGATGCCCGACATCCGCCGCGTTGCCGAAGGGCGCACGGCCAACGGGCGGGGCTGGATCGGCCTGACCGCGCGCGACGCCTACCTGACCACCGACGTGACGGTCACGCCGCTGATCTCGGCCTGGGTGTTCCTGCTGTTGGCGGCGGCCCTGATCGTCGCGGGCTGGCTGCGCGAGGGGCGGCGCTGAGGCGCAGGGTCAAGACAGGGCCACGCCGTGCCGCGTGATGCGGCGCAGCACCCATTCGAAAGGCCCGAGGCCGAAGACCTGTCGCCAGAGCGTCACCGCGAGCATCAGCACGAGGGTCGCCGCGAGCGCGATCCCCGTGGCCTCGGCGGCTCCGACGGCCCCCCAAAGCCCCGCGCCATAGGGCGCGAAGAGCGTCGACAGGAGGATCGACTGCCCGAGGTAGAGGCTCAGGCTCGATGCGCCGATGGTGCGCAGCCCGCGCATCAGCCGCCCCGAGCCCGCGGGCCATGCCGCGATCAGCCCGAGGTAGCCCAGCGTGGCGATGGGCGCGCAAAGGATGGTCAGCGCCTCGCCCAGCGCCCCCTCGCCCCATTGCCAGAGCGCCGCGCCCGTCAGCCCGAGCAGAAGGCCCGGCCCGAGGCAAAGCCGCCGGGCGCGGGCCCAGAGCGGATGGCGCGGATCGTCGATCAGCCCGGCGCGCACCGCCGCCAGCCCGAGGCAGAACCAGCCGAGTGCCGCGATGCCCTGGATCACCAGCAGGATCGGGAAGGTGATGGCGAAAGACACGGCGCGGTAGCTTGTCACCTCGGCCCATGTGCCGCCGGTCATGACGGCACGCTCGAGTTCGAGAAGCTCGGGCTCGATCGGCGGGGCCAGCACCACGAGCGGCAGGGCGACAAGCACCTGAACGGCCAGAAGGATCGCACCCGTCCGCACCAGCCGCCCCACGGCCCAGTCGCGCCAGCGATAGAGCAGCGCACCGACCAGCGCGTAAAGCAGCAGGATGTCGCCGGGAAAGAACAGCACCCCGTGCATCACGCCCAGCAGGGCAAGGCCGATCATGCGGTTGCGATAGAGCCGTCCAAAGGGAAGCCCGCGCCGCTCGGCCGAGCGGATCTGGTAGGCGAGCCCGACGCCGAACATGAAGGAGAACAGGCCGTAGCTCTTGAACAGGGCCAGCCCGTTCACCGCCCAGATGGCGAGGTCATCGCCCGTGGTGGCGCCTGGGGCCGCCTCGAACCCGAGGGTGATCGGATAGGCCATGAACTGCACGTTCACCACGACGATGCCGAACAGGGCGACAAGCCGCAGGTGATCGGGCATCAGGGCGCGGGGGCTCATGCGGTCCTCCATCGGCGGCCGGGACTTGGGCCGAGGGTATACCGTTACGCCGCGCCGGGAAACGGCGCCGGTGCGGCCGTGTCCGGGGGTGGGGGAGGGGGAGGGGTGAGAACGGCTTGACCGCCACTATGATCGGCCCGGCGATGGCGCCCA
>JAOARA010000377.1 GCA_025211115.1 Roseicyclus sp.
CTATTTCGATGCGGCGGTGATGCTGTGCTTCTTCCTGCTGGGTGGCCGCTACCTCGACCACCGCACCCGCGCCTCGGCGCGGTCGGCGGCGCAGGAACTGGCCGCGCTCGAGGTGCCGCGCGCGCTGCGCGTCGGCCCTGCTGGCGAAGAGACCGTCTCGGTCGCCGAGCTGCGCGCGGGCGATATCGTCCGGGTGAAACCCGGCGGGCGCATCCCCGTCGACGGCCGCGTCATCGCGGGCCAGTCCGAGATCGACCGCAGCCTGATGACCGGCGAGAGCCTGCCCGCCTTCGCGGGCGAGAACAGCCTTGTCAGCGCGGGCGAGGTGAACCTGACCGGCCCCCTGACCGTCGAGGTGATGGCCGCAGGGCAGGACACGGCGCTGCACCGCATCGCCGATCTGGTCGCCGTGGCCGAGGCCGGGCGCAACAACTACACCTCGCTCGCCGACCAGGCGGCGAAGCTCTATGCGCCTGGGGTGCATATCCTCTCCTTCGTCTCGGCGGTGGGCTGGTATCTCTACACGCAAGACCTGCGCGTCGCGCTGAACATCGCGGCGGCCGTCCTCATCATCACTTGCCCCTGCGCGCTGGGGCTTGCCGTGCCCGCGGTGACCACCGCCGCCTCGGGGCGGCTGTTCCGCAAGGGTCTCCTGATCAAGGACGGCACCGCGCTGGAGCGTCTGGCCGAGGCCGACACGGTCGTCTTCGACAAGACCGGCACGCTGACCAATGGCGCGCCCACGCCGCTGGAGCTGGACCGCCTGCCGGAGGAGGCCGCGCGCGTCGCGCTGGCGCTGGCGCGGGGCTCGTCGCATCCGCTGGCCGAAAGCCTTTCGCGCGGGCTGGCCGCGCGCGGGTTGCGCCCGGCCTATGTCGAGGGGCTGCGCGAGGTGCCGGGCTTCGGCGTGGAAGGCACCTGGCGCGGGGCGCGCGTGCAGCTTGGCCGGGCGGCCTGGGTCGGGGCGGACGCGCCCGCCGAGACCGCGACCTTCCTCAGGATCGGCGACGCCGCGCCGCGCGCCATCGCCTTTTCCGACACGCTGCGCGAGGGCGCGGAGGACGTGGTGCAGGCGCTGAAGGCGCAGGGCAAGCGGGTGATCCTGCTGTCGGGCGATACGCAGGCCGCCGTCACCCGCTTCGCCGCGCGCATCGGCATCGACGAGGTCATCGCCGAGGCGCTGCCGCAGGAAAAGGCCGCGCTGGTGGCCGACCTGTCCAACGAAGGCGCCAGGGTGCTGATGGTGGGCGACGGGCTGAACGACACGGCGGCGCTGGCCGCCGCCCATGTCTCGATCTCGCCCGCCTCGGCGCTGGACGCGGCGCGCACGGCGTCCGACATGGTGCTGACGGGCCGCAGCCTTGCGCCCATCGCGGATGCGATGCGCACCTCGGTCTCGGCGCGGGCGCGGATCCGCGAGAACTTCACCATCGCCACGGTCTACAACGTGCTGGCGGTGCCGCTGGCGGTGGCGGGGCTCTGCTCGCCGCTGATCGCGGCCTTGGCGATGTCGATGTCGTCGATTACGGTGTCTCTGAACGCCCTCCGCCTGAAGTGAGCGCCTGATGGATATCCTCGGCCTGTTGATCCCGGTCAGCCTGTTTCTCGGGCTTGTCGGGCTCGTGGCCTTCTGGTGGATGCTGCGCAAGGGGCAGTTCGACGACCCCGAGGGCGACGCCCATCGCATCCTGCGCGACGATTACGACGACAAGCCCAAGGGGTGAGCCGGGCGCCATGCAGCGTCTTGCAAGACGCTGCACCAGAGCCTTGCAAGGCTCTGGCCAGCCTTTTGCAAAAGGCTGGAAAGGGTCTTGCAAGACCCTTGGCGCCTAGCCCGACGCCTTCTCCTTCGCGCGGGCGCGCAGGAGGGTGAAGACCCCCGCCGCCACGACCAGCCCCGCGCCGAGCGCCACGTTCCATTCCAGCGTTTCGCCGAAGACGGTGATCCCCAGCGTCGCCGCAAAGACCAGCTGCAGGTAGGCGAAGGGCTGCACGGCGCTCGCCTCGGCGACCTCGTAGGTCTTGATCAACAGCCAGTGCCCCCCGGCCCCGGTCAGGCAGAGGATCGACATCCAGACCCAGTCGCGCGGGCTCATCGGTTCCCAGAACCAGATACCGACCGCGGTCATGACGACCGCGCCCACGGTGCCGGTGTAGAAGAAGCTGACCGTCGTGGAATCCTTGCGCGACGCGTAACGCGTCAGCAGGCCGTAGAGCGCGAACATCAGCGCCGCGAGAAGCGCCACAAGCGCCTCCACCTGGAAGACGCGGAATCCCGGTTGCAGGATGATCAACACGCCGATGAAGCCCACCCCGATCGCCGTCCAGCGCCGCCAACCGACCTGTTCGCCCAGCACCGGCCCGGACAGGGCCGCGACCAGAAGCGGGTAGCAGGTGAAGACTGCGTGGCTTTCGACAAGCCCGAGCAGCACGAAGGCCAGCACCATCACGCAGATCTCGATGGCCAGCAACGCGCCGCGCGCAAGCTGCACCAGCGGCTGTTTCGTCGCCGCCGCGGCGCGCAGCCCGCCCGAGTGGCGGGCCGCGATGGCGATGACGAAGGCCGCGAAGAACCAGTAGCGGATCATCACGACCATCAGCACGTTGTATTCACCGGCCAGATGCCGGCTGATCCCGTCCTGCATGGCGAAGACGAAGGTCGTCGCCACCATCAGCCAGATCCCCAGCCGCGTGTTCTGCGCGCTCATGCCAGCCGTCCCCGCACCATGTGCCGTTTGCGCCCGTAGCCGGGGACGCGTGTGACCTCGAAGCCCGCGTCCGTCAGCGCCGCGCGCACCGCGCCCGCCGCAGAATAGGTCGCGCAGGTGCCGCCCGGCGCGGTGTGGCGCGCCACCGCCTGCATCAGGCCCGGCTCCCAAAGCTCCGGGTTCCGCGCAGGCGCGAACCCGTCGAGGAACCAGGCGTCCGCCGTGCCCTCCCATGCGGGCAGGGTTTCGCGCGCGTCGCCGAAGACGATCCGCGCCGACAGGCTCGGCGTCTCGATCAGCCCGTCACCGTCCAGCGCCGCCGCGATGGCCGCGGCCCAGGGGGCGGCTTCGGGGAAGGCGGCAAGCGCAGCGCGTGCATCCTCGCCCGACAGGGGGAATGCCTCGAAACTGGTAAAGTGGAGGGGGCCGTCGAGGCCGGTGGCCTCCCACGCAAGGGCCGCCGCCACAAGGTTCAGCCCGGTGCCGAAGCCCAGTTCGGCGATGTGGAACCCCGGCCTGAGGCGCGCAGGCAGGTCGTTGCCCGCAAGGAAGACATGCCGCGTCTCGGCCAGCCCGTTCTCGAGCGAGAAGAACGGATCGTCGAAGCGACGTGAGACCGGCACGCCGCCTGCGCGCCAGTCGATCTCGTGTGTCGGGTGGTCCATGCCGCGCGGCTCGTCTAATCCTGAACCGGCATCGGGCGGACACTGGTCCAGCTACGGGGGATTGGCAATGGCCGACATCAGGGTCTTTGGCGCGGGCAGCTTCGGCCTAGCAATCGCCGGGGCCTGCGCCCGCCGCGGGGCCGCGGTCGAAGTGGGGGACCCGCATGGCATCGGCGCCGGTTCCTCCGGCGGGCTGGGGGGGGCACTCGCCCCGCATGTGCCGGAAAACTGGACCAC
>JAOARA010000378.1 GCA_025211115.1 Roseicyclus sp.
CGGGCGGCGCGTGCAGCCGCCGCTGATCCCGCTCTCGGACGGTGTGGGCGTCGTGACCGCCGTGGGGGCCGAGGTGACGGGCCTCCCGCCCGGCGACCGCGTCTGCCCCGCCGTCTTCCAGAACTGGGAGGGCGGCGCGCCCCCCGGCGATCTCGAGGGGGGCCGCCTGGGCGGGGCGGTCGACGGGGGGCTGGGCACGCATCGGGGCTTTCCCGCCGCGGGCGTCGGGCGCGGGCCCGACCACCTGACCGACGCCGAAGCGGCCACGCTGCCCTGCGCGGGCCTGACCGCCTGGAGCGCGCTGATGGCAGCACCCCAGGTCGCGCCCGGCGAGAGCGTCCTGATCCTCGGCACCGGCGGCGTGGCGCTGATGGCGGTGCAACTGGCCCGCGCGGCGGGGGCGCGGGTGATCGTCACCACCTCCTCGCCCGAGAGGGCCGCGCGGGTGGCCGCCCTTGGCGCGGATCACGTCATCGACCGCGGCACCACGCCCGACTGGGCCGCCGAGGTGCAGCGCGCGGCCCCCGGCGGGGTCGACCGGGTGCTGGAACTGGGCGGGGCGGCCACCCTGCCCGATGCGATCCGGGTGGCGCGGACGGGCGGGCAGATCATCCTGATCGGCAACGTGACCGGCAACGAGGCGCGGCTGTTCCTGCCCGCCGTCCTTGTCCGGCAGCTGACGCTGCGCGCCGTCACCGTGGGCCACCGGCAGGGGTTGGCCGCGCTCGTCCGCGCGCTTGCGGCGCATCGCCTTCACCCGGTCGTGGCCGAAACCTTCGCCTTCGAGGACGCGCCGAACGCCTTCCGCGCGCTCGAGGCGCAGGGCGGCTTCGGCAATATCTGCATCCGCATCGGCGCCTGAGCCGGTCCGGCTTGAAACAATCCGCCCGCCAAGGCGCGCCGCGCGGCCCCGCATCCGGCCCGCCATGCTGCAACGCAGCAAGAGCGCGCCGTGCAACCCGTTGAAAACACGTCACTCTCCCACGGGGCCCGGCTCACGCGCGCCTCGCGGCCCGTCACGCACACGTGCGGCACGCGGCCGTGATTGGCCGGTGATCGCCGCCCCGGCGCATGGTCCGGGTGTCCGACCGCAGCGGCCGGGCACCGTCAGTCACCAGCGCCAAGAGAGCGCACATCCGGGAGCTTTCACCCATGACCACCGCAACCAAATCCCTCGCCCTCTTGGGCGCCGTCGCCGCCGCCGTCACCGCCCATGGCGTGACCGAGGCGCAAGCGCAGGCCAACGAAAAATGCTTCGGCGTCAGCCTCGCCGGCGAGAACGACTGCGCCGCCGGCCCCGGCACGACCTGCGCGGGCACCTCGACCGTCGATTACCAGGGCAACGCCTGGACGCTGGTGCCCGCAGGCACCTGCGGCGACATCGAACTGCCCGACGGCCGCATGGGCGCGACCCTCGATGAGCTGGAGGCCGAGGGCTACGCCGGTCTCGCCCGCGACCTGCCCGAGGGCACCGACACCTCCATGCTGCGCATGGTCGAGATGTGATCGCCCCGTCCCCGGGCACCTCCCGCCCGGGGACACCCCTTGCCCGATCGAGGCCCGCCATGTTCGACACCGCCTTTCCCCATCGCTTGCCCCTCGCCGCCGGCATCGGCCTCAAGGCGCAGCATGCAGCCCCCCTGCTCGAGGCCCCCGGCCCCGTGGAATGGCTGGAGGTTCACGCCGAGAACTACATGGGCGCAGGCGGCCGCCCGCTGGCGCAATTGCGCGCGCTGGCCGAGCGGTTTCCCATCTCCGTCCACGGTGTCGGCCTGTCGATCGGCGGCGAGCGCCCGCTCGACCGCGACCACCTCGCCCGGCTCCGCCACCTCTGCGACTGGCTGAACCCCGCCAGTTTTTCCGAACATCTCGCATGGTCGACCCATGACACGGGCTTTCTGAACGACCTGCTGCCCCTGCCCTACACCGCCGCCACGCTCGCCCGCGTCTGCGCCCATATCGACCAGGTGCAGGAGGTGCTCGGCCGCCGGATGCTGCTGGAAAACCCCTCCACCTACCTCGCCTTCGCCGAGAGCGAGATGGAGGAGGTCGCCTTCCTGTCCGAGATCGCGCGCCGCACCGGCTGCGGCCTGCTGCTCGATGTCAACAATGTCTTCGTCTCGGCCATCAACCAGGGCTGGGACGCCCGCGCCTATATCGACGCCTTCCCGCTGGACGCCGTGGGCGAGATCCACCTCGGCGGCCATGACGAAGAGGCCGACGAACACGGCCACCCCCTGTTGATCGACAGCCACGGGCGGCCCGTGGTCGACCCGGTCTGGGCGCTTTACGCCCATACCATCGCCCGCGGCGGGCCGCGCCCCACGCTGATCGAATGGGACACCGACGTGCCCGCCTTCCCCGAGCTTCAGGCCGAGGCCGCCCGCGCCGCCGCCATCCTCGCCGCCGAACGGGTGCCCGCATGACCCCCCAAACCGAGTTCGCCACCGCCCTCATGGACCCCGCACAGGCCCCGCCCGAGGGGCTGGAAAACCCCCATGGCGGCCCCGCGGGCAAGCGGTTCGACGTCTACCGCAACAACGTGGCGGCCTCGCTCATCGCGGCGCTGGAAACCGGGTTCCCGACCGTCCGGGCGCTTGTCGGGGCCGAGTTCTTCAAGGCCATGGCCGGTGTCTTCTGCCGCGCCAACCCGCCCGAGGACCCGCGCCTTGCGCTTTACGGCGGGCAATTCCCCGGCTTCCTCCTGCGCTTCGCGCCGGTGGCGCATCTGCCCTACCTGCCCGATGTCGCGCGGCTCGACCTCGGGCTGCGGCAAAGCTACCACGCCGCCGACGCCGCCCCCTTCGACACGCGGGGGATGAACCCCGCCGCCGTCATGGCGCTGCGGCCAAGGCTGGCCCCCGCCACGCTGGTGCTGTCCTCGCGCTTCGCGGTCTTCGGCATCTGGCGCTACAACACCGTGGCAGGCGCCGACAAACCGTCCCGCGGCCCGCAGGACGTGCTGATCGCGCGTCGCGGCTTCGACCCCGCGCCGCACCTGCTGCCGCCGGGCGGCTTCGCGCTGGCGCGCGCGCTCAAGGGCCGCCTGACGCTGGCCGAGGCGCTGACGCGCGCCATGGCCGAGACACCCGAGGCCGACCCCGCGGCCCTCCTGACCCTGTTCCTCACCTCGGGCGCGCTGACGCGCGACCCCGCCCCCTGACCGCCAGAAAAGGAGCCGCCCGATGCAGGCCCTCACCCATCTCCACGCCCGCCTCTTCGGCGCGCTCGACGCGACGCTCTCGCCGATCCTCCTGCCGACACTGGCGCGCTTCCTCTTCGTGGCCTCGCTCTTCGGCTACTATTGGAACTCGGGCCTGACCAAGACGGGCGAGGGGCTCGCCGGCCTCTTCCGCCTCGACACCGGCGCCTATATCCAGATCCTGCCCCGCGTCTTCGACGCCGTGGGCTACAACCCCTCGGCCCTCGGGCCATTCGCCCGCGCCATCGTCCTGTTCGGCACCTGGGCCGAGTTCATCCTGCCCATCCTGCTGCTCGCGGGCCTCTTCACCCGAATTGCCGCCCTCGGCATGATCGGCTTCGTCGCCGTGCAGCCCTGGGTCGACGTCATGGGCCACGGCGCGGCCCTTGGCGCATGGTTCGACCGTCATTCCGACGGGCTGATCGACGAACGCGGCTTCTGGGTCTTCCCGCTGCTCCTGCTGGTGCTGAAAGGCGCAGGCCCGCTCTCGCTCGACGCGCTCTTCGCCCGCCGTCAGAGCCCCAGCGCCCCCTTCACCCCGGCATCCCAGCCGAGGTGAAGCGCACCCCCCGCCTCGATCACCGGGCGCTTCATCAGCGCCGGGTGATCGGCCAGCAGCGCCTCGGGCGGGCGCGCCCGCTCCGCCTCGGACAGACCCCGCCAGGTGGTCGAGCGCCGGTTCACCAGCGCGTCGCCGAATGCGCCCAGGAACCGCGCCAGCTGCGCCTCCGACAGCGGCTCGGCCCGCACGTCGCCCAGCGCAACGTCATGCCCCGCCGCCGCCAGCGCCTTCACCGCCGCCCGGCAGGTGTCACAGGCTTTCAGCCCGTAGACCGTCACACCGCCCGCTTTTTCATCCATCCGCCCAACGCCTCCACAACCCTCGCGCGAAAACGGGCCCGCCACGGGGCCGCGCGCACTCCGCCCTTGTTTTTCGGACGATCCGCGCCATCCTTCTCCACGTGACGCCAGGTTTCAACCCGTGAACCGCCCCCTCGAGAAGGCTGCAGATTGGTCACCCTGGGACCGAGCCACATGCAAGACCCCGCGACACCCGCGGGATGTAACCGACGTGAGAGGGAAAGACCGATGCCCACCGGCACCGTGAAATGGTTCAATACGACTAAAGGCTATGGCTTCATTGCCCCCGACGACGGCGGCAAGGACGTGTTCGTGCATATCTCCGCCGTGGAGCGCGCGGGCATGACCGGCCTGCCCGACAACATGAAGGTAAGCTACGAATTGCGCGAGGGCCGCGACGGCCGCGCCTCCGCCGTCGACCTGCAAAAGGCCGACTGAGCCACACCGACATCGCCGCATGTCGCCAAGGGGGCCTGCCGCTGCAGGCTCCCCCCCAAGACGCTTACTCTGCGGTTGACGTCACATCCGCCATGCTGTCTTTCGGCAGAGGTGACTGGATATCGGGGCGAAAATGACACCGGACAGGCTGGCCGAGATCGTAAGCGGCGCGCGTTTCGACGATGACGCGGTGCTCGACCTTTTCCTCGACAGGGTCAAATCCGGCCAACCGACCTCTCTGATCCGGTTGAGCGACGGCGAAGGCAAGCTGCTCGGCCATGTCGGAGGCGGCGACACCAAGATTCTGGGCAACCAGTTGCGCATCTGGTTCGGCGATCGTGACTTCGCCGAGGCAGACATCCACACCCTGCGCACCGGTCTGCTGGACGCCATCGAGACGGCGAGCTTCCTCGGCCTTCCGAAAACCGGGCGGATCTTCGCCACCGACGCAGACGGACACCCGACGACCGATGCCGTCTCCTGCCAGGCGATCTGGCGGGTGCTGCAAGACCGGGGCATCGTCCACCGTCATGCAGTTTTCGGCTCGGCGATGATCCACCGCCACGCGCAGATCAGCCGCTGGTTCGCCGCCTTGCTCGGCCTTGGGCGGCCCGTGGTTTTCGTCACGCGCACCCGCATCGCGGTCAACCGCCTTGTCGGCAATTTCGGCATCCGCGACTACAGCGTTCACCTCATCCCCGGCGAGACATGGTCGCGCGAGGACCCCGTCAGCGACCATTTCCCGACCCGCTTCCACGAGGTCCGCGCGGCGCTTGCCCGGATCGCGCCCGGAAGCATCGGGCTGGTGGGGGCCGGCGTCCTCGGCAAGATCTATTGCAGCGACATCGCCGCCGCGGGCGGGGCCGCCTTCGACTGCGGCGCGCTGTTCGACGCCTGGGCCAGCGACATCCCGAAGCAACGCCGCGCCAACATGCCCGACCCCTCCAAGCTGACCGTCGCCTGGCTCAGGGGCGACGCCCCGCCCCCCCTCACCCCAGGATCGCCCGCGTCACCACGACCCCACCCCAGGCGCTCAGCGCCGTGACGGCGACGCCCCAGGGCAGGTCCACGGCGACCATGCGCACATGCCAGTCGCGCATCACCGCCCAGCTGGTGAACTCGTAGGTGCCATAGGCCACCAGCCCCAGGATCGCCCCGTTCACCGCCGCCAGCCCCGGCGCGCCGTCGCGCAGCGCGGGCCAGGAGGCGAAATACAGCACGCCCCCCATGTAGGTCAGGTAGAACAGCACCGCCGGCAGCAGCCGGAACCCGCCCTCGTAGAGCGTCGCACCGAGGTGGCGGGCAAAGACCGGCTGGACCACCGACCGCAACATGACCGCATCGGCGACGAGGAAGATCACCGAGGTGGCGAGGAACAGCACGAGCAGCGACATGGGGCAGCATCCTTGGGGGCCTTCGGGCCGCACAACCTAGCGGACGCGCGCCGCTTGCACAGCCCCCCGTGGCGCAAACCGAACGGGGGCGCGCGGCGACCGAAAACACCCCCGCCACCTTGCCGCGCCGCCACCGGGCGGGCATTCTGCCCCCGAGGCGGGGCATCCCCCGCCCGGCTTCGCCATCGCCGCCGAGGGACAAGGACCGACCATGCGCATCTCCATGATCATCCCCGTCTACAACGGGGCCGGAAAGATCGCGCGCACCATCGACAGCGCGCTGAACCAGGCCTCGGTCCTGTCGGGGCAGGACAGCGTCACGATCCATGTCGTCGACGGCGCCTCCACCGACGCCACGCTGGCCGAGGTGCATTCCTTCGCCGATCCGCGCATCCGGGTCACCTCCGAACCCGATGGCGGCATGTATGACGCGCTGGCCAAGGGGCTGGCCGCGGCGGGGGGCGACATCACCTGCTACCTGCCCGCCGGCGAGACCTTCGAGCCGCAGGCCTTCGCCATCGTCTCCGAGATCTTCGCCGCCTTCCCCGCGGTCCACTGGCTGACCGGGCGCAGCGTCACCCGCAACGCGCGGGGGCAGATCGTCGAGTCGCTCCTGCCGCACCCCTATCACCGCCGCTTCATCGACTGCGGCATGCATGGCACGCGGCTGGCCGTGATCCAGCAGGAAAGCACCTTCTGGCGCAGCGCGCTGAACGGGCTGGTCGACCTCGACCGCCTGCGCGGCTGCAAGCTGGCGGGCGATTACCTGCTGTGGAAAAGCTTCTGCGCGCGGCACCCGCTGCACGTCGTGAACGCCCAGCTCGCCTCCTTCACCATCGAGCCCGGCCAGCTGTCGCGGCAGGAGCCGGGGGCCTACCGCCGCGAGCTGCGCAGCCTGCGCCGCCGCCCCGCCGCATGGGAACGCGCCGCGGCCCTCCTGCTGCGCCAATACGTCAAGCGCACCCGCCCCGGCCGCACCGCCCGCCGCCTCCTGAGCTACGACCACGACCGCGCCGCCTGGCACCTGCCCCGCCCGTAAGCCGGGGGGGATCGGCGCGCCGGGCAACCGGGCGTCGATGATCGCCGCGGGCAAAGGCGGGGTGACGGGCGACACCGCGCCGAGGCTGGCGGCGGCCTTCGGCACCACGCCGGAATTCTGGATGAACCTGCAGAAGGGCTACGAGCTGGCGGTGGCGCGGGCGGCGCTGGACGAGGCGGAGTTGGCGGGGATGCGGGTGGCGTAGGGTGGGCAATCTTGCCCACCATGGTGGGGTGGAAATCCACCTTACGGTTGAAATGATCCAGCAGACAGCGCTTTCCGCTTAAATGCTTCTGGCAAATCTGAGAGCAACCTTACTGCGACAAGGAAGATGATCGAGGTGGCGAGGAAGAGCACGAGCAGCGACATGGGCAGCGGTCCTGTGGGGGCGTCGGGCGCCACAATCTAGCGGGTTGTGGCCGGTTGCAAGCCTCGCCACGCTGGCCAGCGCCGTAGGGTGGGCATCTTGCCCACCATGGTGGGGTGGAACCCCACCCTACGGTTGTTGCTCACGCCTTGAGGAAAGGCGCAGAGTACTCTTTATGATCGAACTGGCTTTGAGAAGAAAAGGAAACATTTGGCGCAGGAATGCGAAGATCATCGATTGAAATACGGTCTATAAACCATCGAGCTTCGCCGATATCAAATACGGGGCCAAATTCTTGGATCCCAAGCCCTTCAAAAAGACAGAGTCCATTCTTCTTTCCGCTCATGGCCTGCATCTTCGATGCGAGCTCTTCACGCCTCTTGTTGGCATGCAGAAGCCTTGGCCAAATCAGACTCAATACGTCTTTATGACACATCACCAATAGCTCTATGTACCTTCTAAAACACCACTTCAAATCTACGGAATCCCATTCGGCTTGATCTACCTCTGTGGCCAAGCGAGACTTCAAGTGAGACCTATGTGAAAGCAAATTTTCGCGTCTAACTTTAAGCCGGACCGTTCGAGTTTGGAGGATATTATCCAGATCAGATCGACTCACATTGAACCAAACCTCGACTATTTCCCTGTGGCCGTGTTGAACAATATTTCTAAGCTTCTCCACAAGGCGATACTCAAAGTGGCCGTCATACTGACTGGAATAGATCGGCTTGATTTCAGAAGCATGATCTATTGAAACATCTCCAAAATCTCCACATATTCTTTTTGCTTGATCATGATAACTGGTAATCAGATTAAGAAGCGAAATAAAAGCAATAGATATTCTATTGAGCGACACACCCTCGCTCCACTCCCTCGAAAGTCCATAGTTATAATCAAAAACAACTTCCGCCATACGCTTTTCGAGGTCGGCCGCGGCGATGCAAATATCTAAACATCTATTGTGGAACGCATAGGCCTCACCAAGCAGCGCCTTTGAACACAATATTTCAGTAAAAGACTCTTCCGAAATCTCCATAGATATTGAGCGTTCACCCAATAGATATGCTTTCACCATCTACCCAAACACCTCCACAAACTCCCGCCACTCGCC
>JAOARA010000379.1 GCA_025211115.1 Roseicyclus sp.
GCCACGGTGC
Source organism: Roseicyclus sp. (assembly GCA_025211115.1). GTDB lineage: Bacteria > Pseudomonadota > Alphaproteobacteria > Rhodobacterales > Rhodobacteraceae > Roseicyclus. The sequence goes on from JAOARA010000379.1 coordinate 11, forward strand.
GGCTGACCACCACGCAGTTCCACCGCCCGGTTCTGACCGACAATGTCTGCAACGCCAAGGCCGGGTGCCTCTACCCCAACAACGCCCGGATGCTGGCCGAGGCCGTGCGCAAGGGCTACGACAACGCGCTGGTGTGCGACGCGATGGGCAACGTGGCCGAAACGGCGACGGCCAACGTCTTCATGGTGCGCGACGGCGTGGTCTTCACGCCCATTCCCAACGGCACCTTCCTGAACGGCATCACGCGGCAGCGCCACATGGCCAACCTGCGCGCCGCGGGCGTCGAGGTGGTCGAGACCGTGCTGGGCTTCGAGGAGTTCCGGCAGGCGGACGAGGTCTTCATGTCCGGCAACCTCAACAAGGTGACCCCGGTGGTCGAGTTCGACGGCACGCGCTACGAGCATGGCCCGGTGACCCGGCAGGTGCGCGCGCTCTACTGGGACTGGGCGGCGAGCGACGCGGCCTGAGCGCGCAACGGATGGACAGGTGCGGCGGCACACGCCATGCTGCCCGCCGGAGAGGATCACCCGATGCGCAAGTTTCTCGTCGTGCTCGACGACACCCGCGAATGCCTGAACGCCATGCGTTTCGCCGCCATGCGCGCGGCCAACACGCAAGGCGGGGTCGAGATCCTGTCGGTCATTCCCCCCGACGAGTTCAACCACTGGATCGGCGTCGCCGAGATGATGCGCGCCGAGGCCCGCGAGCGGATCGAGGCGCATTTCAACGTCTTCGCCAAGTGGATGCGCGACCGGCTGGGGGTCGATCCCTCGCTGGTGATCCGCGAGGGGGAACCGGTGGTCGAGATCCTCGCCCATATCCGCGACGCGCCCGAGATCGGCGTTCTCGTGCTGGGCGCGGGGTCGGGCAAATCCGGTCCGGGGCCGCTGGTGACGGCGATGGTGAAACAGGCGGGCACCCTGCCCGTGCCGATCACCATCGTGCCGGTCGAGTTGAGCAAGGAACAGCTGGAACAGATCACCTGACCCGGCGGCGCCCGGTTTTAGAACCATTCCAAAACTTGACTCTGCGGGCCCGCCCCCGCATATCTGACGAAACAGATAGGGAATGTGCCCCATGTTCATCCAGACCGAATCCACGCCGAACCCGGCCACGCTGAAATTCCTGCCCGGCCAGACCGTGCTGGAGATGGGCACGGCCGATTTCCCCAGCGCCGAGGCGGCGCAGAAATCGCCGCTCGCCGCCCGCATCTTCGCGGTCGAGGGGGTGACGGGCGTGTTCTTCGGGACGGATTTCGTGACCGTGACCAAGGCCGAGGCGGTCGCGTGGGAGCATGTGAAGCCCGCGATCCTCGGCGCGATCATGGAGCATTTCCAGTCCGGCGCGCCGATCATGGAAGGCGAGCACCAGGCCGCGGGCGGCCATGCCGAGCATGATGGCGAGGACGCCGAGATCGTGGGCCAGATCAAGACCCTGCTCGACACGCGGGTGCGGCCCGCCGTGGCGCAGGATGGCGGCGACATCACCTTTCACGGCTTCGACCGGGGCGTTGTCTACCTGCACATGCAGGGGGCCTGCGCCGGCTGCCCCTCGTCCACGCTGACGCTGAAGATGGGCATCGAGAACCTGCTGCGGCACTACATCCCCGAAGTGCTCGAGGTGCGCCCTGTCAACGTCTGAGCCCCTGGTCCTGGCCTTCGACACATCGGCCGCGCATTGCGCGGCCGCTTTGCTGTCGGGCGACCGGGTGCTGGCCGCCGCCCATGAGGAGATGGCAAAGGGTCAGGCCGAGCGGCTGATGCCCTTGATCGCCGAAGTGCTGGCGGAGGGGGGTGTGACCCTCTCCGACCTGGACGCCATCGGCGTGGGCACAGGCCCCGGCAACTTCACCGGCATCCGCATCTCGGTCTCGGCGGCGCGGGGGCTGGCGCTGGCGCTGGGTATCCCGGCGGTGGGCGTGGGCACGCTCGAGGCGCGGGCCGAGGGGCTGCCGCGCCCCTTGACCGTGATCGACGACGCGCGCCGGGGTGAAGTCTATGTCGAGACCTTCGACGAGGGGGCGCCCGAGGGGCCCATGCTGCTGGATGCTGGCGAGGTCGGGCTGGTCCTGTCCTCAGGCAGGGTCACCGGGACCGCTTCCGAGGCTTTGCCCGGCGTGACCGCCCTGTCCCCCGCGATGCCGCTGGCCGAGGCGATCGCGCGCATCGCCGCGCGCCGCTTCCGCGACCCTGCCCTGCCCCGGCCCGCGCCGCTCTATATCCGGGCCGCCGACGCCGCCCCCTCGCGCGAGCGTGGGCCGGCCATTCTGCCCCCATGACGCCCGCGCGGATGGCCGCGATCCACGCCGCGGCCTTTGCCGCGCAAGGCGAGGTCTGGACCGAGGCCGAGATCGCCGCCCTGCGTGCGCAGCCGACAACGGATTACGTTGCGACCGGGACCGACGGGTTCGTGCTGCTCCGGATCATCCAGCCCGAGGCGGAGATCCTGACGCTGGCCGTCGATCCGGCGGCGCAACGCAGGGGCCTTGGCGCGGCCCTCGTCGAGGGCGCGGCTGCGCGTGTCGCGGGCCGGGGCGTCGAGACGCTGTTTCTCGAGGTGGCCGAGGACAACACCGCCGCCCGCGCGCTGTATGCAAAGGCCGGATTCACGCAGATCGGGCGGCGCAAGGGCTATTACGCCCGCCACGACGGGCCCGCCGTTGACGCGCTGATCCTGTCTCGTCTTCTGCCCGCCGAAAAAACCGGCACGGCCTGCAAAAGCTGACCTTGCGGCAACCGCTTGGCCGGTGTCACAGGGCAGAATCCGGTTGACCCTTCCCGCGGGCTTGGCCCTTAATCGGGCGTGGGGGATCGTATCCGATCTTTGCAGTCCATGCCGGGACCGCCGCCGGATAACGCGCAGCGGCCCGATCCAACCGGGAGTATATGCATGACCATGATGAAGAGCCTGATGGGCGCTGCCGCAGCCCTGGCACTCAGCGCCGGTGGCGCGCTGGCCGAACCGGCGATCATTTTCGACCTCGGCGGCAAGTTCGACCGCTCGTTCAACGAAGCGGCCTTCACCGGGGCGGAGCGTTGGGCCGAGGAAACCGGCGGCTCCTACCGCGAGATCGAACTGCAGTCCGACGCCCAGCGCGAGCAGGCGATGCGCCGCCTTGCCGAGGCGGGCGCGAACCCCATCGTGATGGCGGGCTTCAGCCAGGCGACGCCGCTGTCGGTGGTCGCGCCCGACTATCCCGACACCACCTTCGTCATCATCGACGGCGTCGTGGACGAGCCCAACGTGCGCTCGGTCATCTTCTCCGAGCATGAGGGCTCCTACCTCGTCGGCATGCTGGCCGCTATGGCCTCGGAAACCGGCACGGTCGGCTTCGTCGGCGGCATGGACATCCCGCTGATCTCGCGCTTCGCCTGCGGCTATGCGCAGGGCGTCGTCGCCGTGAACCCCGAGGCGACCGTGATCGCCAACATGACGGGCACCACGCCCGCCGCCTGGAACGACCCGGTGCGCGGTGGGGAACTGACCCGTGGCCAGATCGCGCAAGGCGCGGACGTGGTTTACGCGGCTGCCGGTGGCACCGGCCTCGGCGTTCTGCAGGTCGCAGCCGACGAGGGCATCCTCTCGATCGGCGTGGACAGCAACCAGAACTACCTGCACCCCGGTTCGGTCCTGACCTCGATGCTCAAGCGCGTCGATGTGGCCGTCCATGACGCCTTCACCACCGGCCCCGAGGTCGAGACCGGCATCCATGTCTTCGGCCTTGCCGAAGAGGGTGTGGGCTACGCCGTCGACGAGAACAACGCCGAGCTGATCAGCGAAGAGATGATGGCCGCCGTCGATGCGGCGCGCGCCTCGATCATCGCCGGCGATATCATGGTCCACAACTTCACCGAGGACGGCACCTGCCCCGTGCAGATGCAGTGATCCTGTGACCTGAGACCAAGGCGGGCCGCGGTGCGAAAGCTGCCGCGGCCCGCCGCACTTAGAACCGCCCACCAGAGGTTCCCATGACGACACCCGCCCCCGCCATCGAGCTGAAAGGCATCTCCAAGGCCTTCGGCCCCGTGCAGGCGAACAAGGACATTTCCATGTCCGTCGCGCGCGGCACGATCCACGGCATCGTGGGCGAGAACGGCGCGGGCAAGTCGACGCTGATGTCGATCCTCTACGGCTTCTACAAGGCCGACCGGGGCGAGATCTGGATCAACGGGCAACCCACCCCCATCCCCGACAGCCAGGCCGCGATCCGCGCCGGCATTGGGATGGTCCACCAGCATTTCAAGCTGGTCGAAAACTTCACCGTGGTCGAGAACGTCATCCTCGGCGCCGAGGATGGTGCGCTTCTGACACCGTCCATCGCCAAGGCGCGGAAGCTTCTGACGGAACTCAGCGAGGAATACGGGCTGAAGGTCGACCCGGACGCGATCATCGAGGACCTGAGCGTCGGCCACCAGCAGCGCGTCGAGATCCTGAAACAGCTTTACCGCCACGCCGATATCCTGATCCTCGACGAGCCCACGGGCGTTCTGACCCCCTCCGAGGCCGACCAGCTCTTCCGCATCCTCGAGCGGCTGAAGGAAGAGGGGAAGACGATCATCCTGATCACCCACAAGCTGCGCGAGATCATGGATATCACCGATACCGTCA
>JAOARA010000380.1 GCA_025211115.1 Roseicyclus sp.
AGGAGGCCCTTCTCGCCCGGTGTCGCAAGGGAGAACGGATTTGTGCCGACCACGGGCGCGGCCCCGCCCGAGGGCGCGATGGAGGCGGGCGCGTTGGTGCAGCCGAGCCACACCCGCCCTGCCTCGGCCAGCCGGGCGGTGTGCCCGCCCAGAACTCCGCAATTGTAGCTTTCCCGCACGAAGAGTGCTGCCACCCCCTGGTCGCGGGTCAGCGGGATCAGCTGCGCGAACCCCGCGTCGATGGCGGCATGGGCAAAGCCCGTTCCTGCATCGGCCAGCAGCACGCCGGGCCGCGTGTGCGTCACCGTCGGGCTGGCCTGCCCGTCGACCTTGCCGCAGCGCAGATGCTCGGCATAGGTCGGGATATAGGCAAGCCCGTGGCTCGCCACCCCGTCCGCCTCGGTCGCGGCTGTCGCCACGGCCAGCGGGCGGGCGTTGGCCTCGGTCGCGCCCGCGGCCAGCAGGGCGCGGAGCGCGAGATCCTCGATCTCGCTCAGGGTCATGCGGCGGGTGGCGGTCATCTGTCCTCCTCAATCGGTGTCGCCCGCGCCCGCCCCCGCGCCGGTCAGGCGCGAGGCTTCGGTCGCGGGGGCGTAGGTGCGCTGTGCCAGCGCCTGCAGGGCCTGCCAGGCCGAGGGCGCGGCGCAGGCGCGTGGCCAGGGCGGGGCGGCGGGCAGGGCGGTGCCGTCGGGGTGAAGGAACAGGTCGGCCTCGGCCACCTCGGCCAGCTTCAGGATGCCGCTGGCCCGCGGCAGGCCCTCGGGGCCGATCCCCACGATCCCGCCGCGCCACGACAGGGTCACCGGCGCGTCGCGCAGCCGCGCGGCATCGGCGGCGAAGGGCAGGACCAGCCCCGGCACCAGCACGCGCGACAGCGCCATGCCGCCCTCGGGCAGGGCGCGCGCGAGATCGCAGAGCACGGCCCCCGTGCGGATCGGGCAGAGCGGCCCGGTGGCCGCGGTCCAGATGCCGTCGAGATGGGCGGGCGCAAGGGGCTGGTGGGGGCGCTGCGCGACCTCCGCGAGGAGCCGCGCCAAAAGCTCTGCGCCATCCAGCCCGATGCCGGCCAGCGCGCGCGCGGCGCGCCCGGCCTCCTCGGCCAACCCCCAGGGGTAGCCCGCGCCGCGCGTGGCCTTGCGCGCCGCGGCCTCCAGCTCGCCGAGGGAGAGACGCAGGGTCACGGGGCCGGACCGGGGCCGGGCAGGGGGCCGGGAGAAGAGCGTTCGGGATAGACCCAGAGGTCGGAATTTCCGGGCGTCAGCGCCTCGGGGTAGGGGGCACCGGCGAACATGCGGATGCGCACCCAGCGGTCCGAGCGCGGATCGAAACCGGTCGCCCCGAAGAAACTGAGCTTGGCGCGCAGCATGTCGATGGGCATCAGCTCGGCCCCGATCAGGTTGTCGCGGATCTCGGAATAGGGCGAAAACCCCGAGATCTGGGCCCGGCGCACCGCGATTCGGTGTTCGGGGTGCCGCAACAGGAAGGCCGCGACCGGCCCCTCTTCGGGCCAGTCCGACAGGGCGCGATAGGCCAGCACCGCGTCGCGCGCGGTGGCCAGCGGCTGCTCGTATGCGGCGATGGGTTCCTCGTGGCGCTGGCCGAGCCGCGGCTCCAGCTTTTCCTCGGACACGTACCAGGCGCGCGCGGTCGGGGCCTCGGCGGTCCAGTCGATGTCGAGCGCCCAGCCGAAGACCTCGGCGATCAGGGCCCGGACCTTGCCCACGGGCATCTCGCCCTCGATCCGGAACCCCGCGTCGAGCGTGTCGGACATGCAATGCGCCAGCCCGTCCACCAGCGCGCCATAGGGCTCCAGCATGAGCGAGGCCAGCGCCTCCTGCCCCTCTTCGCCCAGCATCGTCGCGGACCAGTCGAGCAGGGCGGACCAGGGCCGGGGCGGTCCCGCCATCTCGGCGAGAAGCCGGTCGAGATCGGCGGCCAGACCCGCGGTCCTGGCGATCTGCACCGGGTGCTGCGAGCTGGCCTGATCCACGCCCGCGCGCATCCGCCGGGCGAGATCGGCGACCATGCGCCACTTCGCGTCCGTCACGGTCTCGAGCGCGCGGACCCGCGCGATGGCCTCTTCGCGGGCCATGATCCAGTTGTTCAGAAGGCAGGGGTGGTTGACGAGGAAGGGCGCCATCCCGAGGCCGGTGGAATTGCCGATCCCCAGCGCCTGCGCCGCCCCCGCATCGAGCCGCGCGGCCCTCGCGCCGCCGTGGGCATCGGCGCGGGCGCGGGCCATGTGCTCGACCAGGTCGCGCACGAACAGGCGGATCAGGTAGACGGTCAGCATCTCGGCCTGGAAGGGCGCGTGCAGCTCGGGGCGGTCCTCGATCACCACGCGGTCGGCGGCGCCGAACTTGCCCGAGCCGTAGACCGCCGTGGTGCGCATCAGGTAGCCGACCTCGGCCAGCTGTGCGGGGTCGGGCTGCTGCCCCTCGGCCAGCCGGTCGACGACATGGTCCCACAGCCGCACCGAGCGGTTCGCGCGGCTCAGGCACAGCTCGCGCTCGGTGATCCGTCCCGCCTCCTGCAGGGGGACGTTGGCGGCGAGCCGCGCGATATCCGCGGGCTCGGGCAGCCCGTCGAACAGGGCAAAGGTCGCGTCCCAGGCCTCGGCGATCACGCGGTCGCTGCGTTTCTCGGGCGGCAGGTCATGGGCGAAGGCGACCAGCGCGTAGCTGCGGACGGGTGTCTGCACCGCGTAGACGGCATGGCCCACGCCGGCCGCGTCGATCTGCCAGTCGGCGCAGGCGATCCGCCAGCCCTCGCGCGCCATGCGGCGCGTCAGCTGGCGCATGAAGCTCAGGCGGCACTGGTGCAGCGAGCCGAGCCGCGACAGCCGCATCACCTCGGCGGGCGGGCGGAGCTGGGTGGTGTGGTCGCGGCCCGCCTCGGTCATGGCGCGGGCCCGAAATTCGCGGCGAAGAAGCGATACCAGTTGCCGCCCATCACCCCGTCGATCTCGGCATGGGACAGGCCCACCGCGGCCAGACCCTCGGCCAGCCGTCCGAAATCGCGGTTGTCGCGGAACCAGTCGGGCATCGGTGGAAAGCCCGGCGCGGCGGCCGAGCCTTCGCCGTAGTCGATGTCCTTGGTCCAGCGCCCCACGCGCATCCATTCGACCACGCTGTCGGGCTGGTCCTGGCACAGGTCCGAGCCGATCCCCAGGTGTTCGACCCCGTAGCGGTCGGCGGTTTCGGCGACCATCCGGCAAAAGCTGTCGAGCGTGCAGGCGCTGCCGTCCTTGAGGTGATGGGGGTAGAGCGAAAAGCCCAGCATCCCGCCGCGCCCGGTCACCGCCCGCAGCACGGCGTCGGACTTGTTGCGCCGCGCGGGGTGCCAGGCGGCGGGGTTGGCATGGGTGATGGCGATGGGCCGGGCCGACACCTCGGCCGCCTCGAGGGTCGAGCGGTCGGCGGAATGGCTCATGTCGACGACAAGGCCCACGCGGTTCATCTCGGCGATGACGGCGCGGCCCATGCGCGTCAGGCCGGGGTCTTCGGCCTCGTAGCAGCCGGTCGCCAGAAGCGACTGGTTGTTGTAGCTGAGCTGCATGAAGCGCAGGCCCAGCGTGTGCAGGATCTCGACGAGGCCGATGTCATCCTCGATGGGCGAGGGGTTCTGCGCGCCGAAGAAGATCGCGGTGCGCCCGGTGTCGCGCGCGTGGTCGATGTCGGCGGCGGTGGTGCCCTTGAAGATCAGGTCGGGATGGGCTTCGAACCAGCGGTTCCAGCGTTCCAGCTGCAACACCGTCTCGCGGAAGGTCTCGTGATAGGCGACGGTGACATGCACGGCATCGAGGCCGCCGTCGCGCATCTGCCGAAAGATCTTTTCCGACCAGTTTGCGTATTGCAGCCCGTCGATCCGCATCGCGTCCCTTTCCGCCCCCCGAGGGGCAGCATGGTCGCTGCGCGCCGATAGGTCAAACCCCGCGATGCCGCGCGGCGTCGGGGTCCGGGGTCGGGTGCGGTGTCAGCCCTGCGCGGGGTCCGGCCCGGATCGCGCCAGGGCGCTGGCGGTGTCGCCGGTGCGGCGGGGCGTGCGCGCCGCCTCGGGGGGCGGGTTCACGGGCGGGCTGCCGATATGGCCCAGCACGGCGCGGGCATCCGCGGCCTGGCCCGCGGCGACCATCGCCTCGGCCAGCAAGGCCCTGAGCGCGGCATTGCCCGGCGCCGCGTCCAGCGCCAGCACGAGAATCGCGCGGGCCGCCAGCAGGTCGCCCGTGGCCAGGGCGATTCGCGCCTTGTGGCAGGCGACCCGCCAAGGCGGGAGCCGCCCCTCGGCCTCCGCCTCGGCGACCGCAGCGCGGGCGGCCTGAACCGCGCCCGCGGCAAGGGCCGCCTCGACGACGAGGTCGAGCGCCTCGAGGGGATCGGGCGTGGCTGCCGCGCCGCTGTCCGCCGTCCCGACGGGATCGCCCTCGGCGACCTGCGCGCGCAACCGTGCCAGCGGCGACCGCGCGAGGTCGGGCTGGCCGCCTTGCGCCCCGCCCTGCACCTGTGCGCCCTTCCTGCCGCGCGCCGAAGCCGCCCCGGTGTCCATGCCGGACCCTTCGCCGATCGCCCTGTCCCGTGTCATCTGCGCCCCTGACCCTTTACCACGTTCACGCACCCCGTCCGCGGCTTGGCACCCGTTCCCCCGGACCGCCGCGCAGGCCGGACCCGGCCCGCCGACCGACAGTTGCGTCCATCGGTTAACAACTGGTTAACGCGCTTGGTTAACGCGCTGGAGATGCGCAGCGGATGCGGCGCAGACGGGCAGGTCAGACGGCCAGGTCAGACGGTCGGGGGCGGTCGGTCGGGGTGCCTTGTTCTTGTGCGCCTCCGCCCGCTGGATGCGCGATGCCCCCCTTTGGGGGCGTTGCGAAGGCAAGGCGGGCTTCCAAGCGTTGCGTCACGGGGCAAGGTGTTGCAACACTTGGGGGATTGCCATGCGCATGTGCTGTATTTCCCCGTCCCCGTTTTGGAGTTCGTCTTGCCCAGATCTCGGTCTTTCGGTTCTGTCCTTCGTGCGGTCGCGCCCTGCATCCTCGGGCTTCTTCCGCCCGCTGCATTCGCCGATGGCATCGGCTTGCCGGATCCCGCCCGTCTCGAGGTGCAGCAGGCCCAGCTTGCCCGCGACATTCCCGGCAGCGTTTTCGCCCTGAACCCGCTGCGCAACGACCAGAGCGCGGTCGATGCCGCGGGCACGCGGTTCACGCTGACCTCGCTCAACCCCGCGGTGAACCACTGGTTCGTGCTCGAGATCGCGCCCGCGTCGGGCCGCGCGCAAAGCGTTCACCTTGAAAGCGGCGACGCCGAGGGCACGCGGCTGTCGCTGGTCGCCGGCGACGACCCGGCGCTTCGAATCGACCGCGACGGAGAGGTGTTCGACTGCCGCCCCTGGGCCGATGGCGCGCTCGAGGAGGCCCGCGCGAGCGATCTGCCCTTCGCCCCGGTCTGCGACTGGTCGCTCTTCGTGCGCAACCCCGTGCGCGGCAACCGCACCACCCGCGAGGCCGTATCGCAATTCCTGCGCGACAACGTGATCTTCGGCGATTCCATCGTGAACCTGATCAAGGGCGCCTTCTACGAGGACGCCTTCATGGTCTCCTCCGAAGGGATCGAGGCCGAGGAGGACATCGACGGTGTCGCCCTCCTGGGCACCGCGCGGCTCGACCGGACGCCGCAGATCCGGCCCTATTGGGGCTTCGACCTTGTGGGCGATGACGCGGGCCGTGTCACCGCGGGGTCGTGGTACGAGATCGAGGATGCCCCCGGCATCTATGCCAGCGCCATGCAGCCCGGCATGATCGCCCGCGCGATCTTCGACGTGCCGGGCGCGAACGGGCTCGACGGGGTCGAGCGCAACGCCGATGTCTACCTCGTGGCCTTCGACCTGACCCGGTTCGAACTGGGCTACGAGATCGGCACCGATCATCCCGGTCTCGAATGGTCCTCGCGCCCCTCCGGGGCTGGCCGCCATTACCAGGCCCCCGGCCCGGACGGGTTCGACCGGCCCGACCCGCTGGTCTTCACCGGCATGCTGTCGCCCAACCTGTATGACCGGGTGGCGGCGACCTTCACCGGCGGGTTCAAGCGCGACCATGGCGCGTGGCGCTTCGGCCAATGGGCGACCTTCAACTGGGGCAACCACTACGGGTTCCTGTCGCATGGCGTGCTGTTCTCGCGGCTCTGGCCGGGGCTTGCCACGCTCTATGTCACCACCGAGGGCGAGGTCGGCATGGGCACATGGACCGAGGCCGACGCCGCCCGGCAGGGCGAGATGGTCTTTGCCCGCCAGAACGGCGTGCCGCTTATCGAGAACGGCGTGCCGGGCAGCCAGGTCACCTCCTGGGGGGGCGGCAACTGGTCGGGGTCGGCCGAGGCGCAGCTGCGGACATTGCGCGGCGGGGCCTGCATGCGGCAGATCGGCGGGCGGCCCTTCCTGATCTACGCCTATTTCTCCTCGGTCACGCCGTCGGGCATGGCGCGCACCTTCCAGGCCTATGACTGCGATTATGCCATGCTGTTGGACATGAACAGCCAGGAGCTGACCTATCTCGCCGTCTATACCCGCGACGGCGACGAGATCGAGACGCGCCACCTCGTGTCCGGCATGGCCGAGGCCGATCCGCGCGGCAGCGGCGGGGCCGTCCCCCGCTTCATCGCCGCCCCCGACAACCGAGATTTCTTCTACCTCGTCAGACCGGAGGAATGACCCCGATGCCCCGTCGCCTGCTCAAGACCGCCCTCGCCACGCTTGCCGTCACCCTGCTGTCGCTGCCCGCCGCGGCGCAAAGCCTCTCCGAGCGGAACGAGGCGATGTTCCGCCAGATGCAGGATATCCGCGGCCTGTCCAACGCCGAGATCACCCGCGTGCGCGCGATCTTCGCAGGCTCGCCCAACGGCTGGATGGGGCAGGGCAACCCCTCGGTCACGCGCCACCCGCTCACCCCCGAAGAGGCCGCGGCGCGGCTTGGCGGCTCGGTCGAGCAGGTGCGCAACAGCTACCGCAACCGCGATTACGAGCGCATCTGCGGCGAACCCTTCATGGTGCCGCTCTACGATCCGGCGACGCAAAGCCCCTCGGATGCGACGGTCTGCGCCGACATGTTCGAATATCCCAATATCCCGCTTGCCTACCCGGTGGTCTGGGTCCGCGCCAACGAGGCCGCCGAGCTCTGCGCCGCCGAGGGCAAGCGGATGGGCGACGCGCATGAATGGGAAGGGGCGGCCGCCGGTCAGCTGCTGCCGCCCGACTACCCGTTCGACCGGGTCCGGGGCATGGGCCTGTCGCCCGCCGTCAACACGATGCGCAGCCTGCACAACCAGCGTTACGCCAGCACCTCGGGCACCTATTCCATCGGCAGCTGGCGCGCGGGCGTCTGCGCGACCGGCAGCTTCAAGACCGCGTCCTGCAACGGCGGCAGCTTCACGGGCTGCGGGTCGAACACCTACCCGGCGGGCTCCTTCCCCGAGTGCCGCTCGCCGCTCGGGGTCTATGATATCGACGGCAACGCGGCCGAACACATGAACCTGCCCCTTGCCGAGGCCCAGATGGCAAGCCGCGGTTCCACCAGCCTGGGCGTGACCGAGATGAAGGGGTCGTGGTTCATCTGGGACACGATCCGCGCCCATGAGCATTGGGCCCGCTGGCGCGCGCCCTTCTGGCACGGCACGCGCGTGATGTCCGAAGGCAGCCACCGCAACTACCACCTTGGTTTCCGCTGCTTCCGCGACGTGGGCTGACGCCGCGCCATCCCCTGAAAACTGCCCCGGTGCCTCCGGCGTGTTAACCCCGCATCAAGGTTAACGCGCCGCCGCCGCCCGCCGGTCATGTCGGCAGACCCGCCAACATGCTGCGCGCATGCGCCGGGGACCGCGGGGAAGGCGAACGCAAAGGGCCAGAAGGGTGCAGCAGCGGCGACCCTGCAGACGCGCCGTTGCCGCCGTGCGGCCATGACCTCGGGCCAAGTCCCCACCACCGCCTGACGATCCCGCCGCGCGCCCCGCTTCTCCGTTTCACAAGTATCGCGGGGGGAGCACGCGACAGCGCGTGACGGGGGCAGAGCCCCCAATGGCCGAACGCCGGGGGCGGGCGGCACCTTCGGTCAGGCGCAGCAGCCTCGGCCTATTGCAATGCCGCCAGCCGGATCGTGGAGCTGGTCAGCGGCCCCTCGCTGTTCAGAAGGCCCGCGTATTGCCCGTCGGTCAACAGCCCGCGCAGGTCCATCGCGCGCCCGTCCACATAGGCCGTCCGCGCCACGAGCCGGATGCCGTGGCTGTAATCGGCGTAATACTCGCCATGCACCGTCGAGAGCGGCTGGATCGGGCTGCCGTTCGCGCGGTGCCAGCCGTAGATCGCAACCCGTCCCGGTGCCCGTGACAGGCGGTTCGACAGCACGAGGTCCTTCTTGTGACCGGCCAGCAGCAGGCCCGCACGCCCACCGGCACTGGCGAATTGTCCGTCCAGCGTGGCGTCATGGCGCAGGAAATAATCGGTCGAGGACATCGCCGGGCCGGGCGTCATCGGCGCGGGCGAGACCCGCAGATCGGCCTGCGCGAAGATCGCGTCGACCATCCGGGTCGTCGGCAGCATCATGTCGAAGCCTTCGGCCACGCGCAGCGCCGCAGGCAGGCCGAGCGGCACGCGCACGTGATCGGCGTCCGATCCGATGGCAAGGTAATCGGGCATGACGCAGATCGTGATCTCGGTCTGGCGACCGCCGACAAGCCCGGTGAAGCGCACCGGCTGCAGCGCGCGCAGGTGGCTCGGGACATTGCCGCGCAACGCCTCGGCCACCAGCGCGGTGTCGCGGCCCGAGCCCGAGCCGTTGCCCACGGCGGCCATGACGGCTGCGCCGCCGGCGGCCGAGCCGGGGCGGCGGGGGATCGCGCGCGTCAGGGCCGGGGAACAGGGGTTGGCGCCTGCGCGCGGCTGCACAGGGTCCGACAGGCGCGGACGCGGCGCATCCTCGGGGGCCGTCGCGGCGGCGAGAACCAGCTCGGCCTCGGCCGCGCGGGGGGCGCGGGGGGACAGGGGGGCGGGGCGCCGGACCGGGCGGGGCGAGACGGCCGCGGCCACGGCGATGGCGGGGGTGTCGGCATCGGCCAAGGGCACGCCCTCCGGGGCGGTGGTTGCCGCCGCCGCAAGGGCCACGCCCTCGGGCCGGGCGACGGGAAGCGGCAGGTCGCGCGCCTGTTCGGGGCTCATGCCACGGGCAAGGCGCAGCAGGCCCGCGCCCTCTGTCCGGGGCCGCGGCGGGGGCACGAGGGCGGGGCGACCCGCGATCACGCGGACCGGCATGTAAAGCCGGCTCAGGGGGGCCTCGCCGCGTTCCTGCGCGCCGAGTGCCGCGGGCGCGCGTCGTTCGACGCCCGGATCGGCGAAGCCGAGCGCGATCACCGCCGGGTCGGCGGGCGCAAGCAGGGGGCGCACCCGCGCGGCGGGGCGCGGCACCGGGCGCGCGGGCGCGTCGGCGGCTGTCATCTCGACCGTGGGGGCGGCGCGCATCACATGCGGCAGCGCCGCCGACAGCACGGCAAGCCCCGCCGCTCCCGCAACGCAGGCCGACAGCACCAGAGCGGCGATCACGCCGTTCGGGCTGTCCATCAGGCGGTTCACGCCGGTTGCCATCCGCGCCATGCGATGCGCGATCACTGTCCCATTCATGAAATGCCGCCTACGCGCCTTGGGTGAATATCTCAACAACGCAGGAGCAAGAGTCGCGCCGACCTCGCGCGGCTGGCGAGATTCCGCCCATTCCGGGCCCCCATGGGCGGGTTTCGGCCCTCTCAGATCGAGGTTTTCTTGAAGATCGTCTCGGGGATCGCGCGGATGATGGCCATGATCAGCCGCCAGATTCGGCGGACGTAGATCACTTCCTGCCCGCGTTCGACGGCGGCGAGGATGGCCGTTGCCACCTCTTCGGGCTGCGCGACCAGCCGCGCGGGCAGGTCCATCCCCTCGGTCATCTTCGTCGCCACGAAGCCCGGCAGGACGGTCACGACATGCACGCCCTTGCCCGCCAGCCGGTTCCTGAGGCCCGAGAGATAGGCCGTGAACCCCGCCTTGGCGCTGCCGTAGACGTAGTTCGACGCGCGCCCGCGCTCGCCCGCGACCGAGCTGATGCCCACCAGCGTGCCCGAGCCGCGCGCCTCCATCGCGTTGGCCAGCGCGCCGAGGATCGTCGCGGGCCCCTCGAAATTCGCGCGCATGACAAGGGCGGCGCGGCTCATGTCGGCGGCGTTCTCGCTTTGCTCGCCCATCAGGCCGATGGCCGAGATGGCCACCTCTGGCAGCTCCGGCAGACCGGCCACGAAACCCGCGTGCCCCTCGACCTCCAGCGCGTCGAAACGGTGCAGGCTGACCGCCACGCCGTAGCGCGTTTCAAGGTCGGCGCGGTCGCGCTCAAGTGCCGCGGGGTCGCGCGCGGCCAGCTGGATCGCGCAGCCCTTGGCGGCAAAGGCGCGGGCCACCGCGCGCGCCATGTCCGAGGTCGCGCCGAGGATCAGGACCGGCCCGCTCACCCGCCCGCTCATAGCCCCAGCCTTTCGGACTGGACCGAGACAAAGCGCGCGCCCGCCCCCGTCGCCGCCCGCATCTCGCGGAACGCGGTGACGCGGTCGTCGGCGGCCTCCAGCACCGCGCGGGGCATCCGCGCGTCCTTGGCGAGGTAGAAGCGCCCGCCATGGTCGAGCGTGATCCGGTCGAGGGTCTCCATCAAGGCAAGGCTCCGGTCGTTCACTGGGAAATCGAGGGCGAGCGTATAGCCCGCCATGGGAAAGGAAAACCGGCCCTCCTGCGGGCCGAAGCGTTTCAGCACCGACAGGACCGAGGCCTCGCCCGAGCGCGCGATGGCCGCCAGCAGCGCATGCATCCCTTCGCGCGCGGCATGCTGGGGCAGGGCGCATTGGAACTGCAGAAAGCCCGCGCGCCCGTAGCCGCGGTTCCAGTCGAGCACGGCGTCGAGCGGGTAGAAATAGCTCTGCCAATCCACCAGCCGCTCGCCCGGCTTGCGCCGCCCGTTCCAGTAGTAGAGCGCGTTGAACGCCTGCCGGGTGAGGCCGTTCAGCGCCATGGCGGGCAGGTCGACGGGCAGGCGCACGGTGGGCTTGCGCGGCACATGGTAGGGGCGGCTGCGCTGCGAGGGCGGCAGGTCGCCCACGCAAGCATGACGGCCCAGCATCACCAGCCCGCGGCCCATCATCGGCCCGGTCGTGACGCAATCGAGCCATGCGACGGAATAGGGCGCGCGCAGCGTCGCCTCCATCATGTCGATGGTGGCATCCAGCGTCTGGGTGGCGCGCATGTCCTGGCAGATCCAGCCGGTCTCGACCGGCTTCAGCCGTAGGCCCGCGCGCAGGATCACCCCGGTCAGGCCCATGCCGCCCACGGTCCAGCCGAAGAGCTCGGTGTTGGGGACGGCGCGGGTGACGCGGCCCTCGGCATCCATCACGTCGACCCAGTCGACGAAGGCCCCGAAACTGCCGTCGATATGGTGGTTCTTGCCATGCACATCCGCGGCGATGGCGCCGCCCAGGGTGACGAAGCGGGTGCCGGGCGTGACCGCGGGAAACCAGCCGCGGGGCAGGAAGGTCTCGATGATATCGGCCAGAAGCACACCGGCCTCGGCCTCCAGCACCCCGGTCTCCGCGTCGAAGGACAGCATCCGGTCCATGCCGGTCATGTCGAGCGTCGCGCCGGGGCTGACGGCGCTGTCGCCATAGGCGCGCCCGTTGCCGCGCGCGATCAGCGGGCCGCCCGCCGCCAGCGCCGCGGCGACATCGGCCTCGGAGCGGATGCGCGCCACCCGCGTCTCGACGGGGCGGAACCGCCCCCATCCCGCAAGCGCCGTCATGGGGCCACCCCCGCCGCGCGGAAGACGAAGCGCCGGTCGAGCAGGTATTTCGTGACATAGCCCACGGTCAGCCCGATGACCGCGCCGATCTCGCGCGCAAGGTCGGTGCCCCATGTCAGCCAGAACGCCGTTTCCGTTACCCAGAAAACCGCCGTCGTGACCACGCCCATGGCCGTGTAAAGCGCGAACTGCCGCCCCTGTGCGGCCGCGCCGGTGGTCGCGTCGTAGAAGATCCACCGCTTGTCCAAAACGTATTTCACCACCAGGCCCACCGCCGTGCCCGCCAGCATGGCGGCAACGAAACTGCCCGTCGCGTCCCGCGCGCCAAGCGCCAGCACCGCGCGTTGCGCGCCGAGATTGGCCAGCGTCGCCACCACCGCGAAGGCGCCGTATCGCAGCGCCAGCGCGCCCCCCCGCGGCGGCCCGCTCATGCCACCACCGCCAGCGCGATGAAGATCGCGGTGCCCAGCATCACCTTACGGCTGGTGCGGTTCTCCAGCGCCCAGATCATCGGGTCGTCATGCATCTCGCCGCGGGCGGCGATCATCACCATCCGGCTGATCCAGAAGATCAGCAGCGGACAGACCCCCCAAAGCAG
>JAOARA010000381.1 GCA_025211115.1 Roseicyclus sp.
CCAGAAGGGCGTTCGCGCTCAGCACCTTGGGGGAAAACGGGCGCGGCAAGTCAGGCAAGCTCCTCGGTCAGGCGGGGTAGGGCATTGGCGGCGGCGCGGGGGGCAAGGCCATAGAGCAGCACGGCCGGGCCGGTCAGCGCCGCGGCTTCGAGGTCGGCGGCAAGGCGGCCGAGCGTGGTGGCGATGGTCCGCGCATCAGAGCGGCTGGCGTTCTCGACGGCGGTCACGGGCGTATCGGCGCGCGCGCCGTGCATCATCAGCCGGCCCTGGATGAAGCGCGCGCCCTTCAGCCCCATGTAGATCGCGGCGACCTGTCCGGGGCGGGCCAGCCCGCGCCAATCCTGTTCGGCAAAGCCCTTCATGTCATGCCCCGTCAGGAGCCGCGCGGCGCTGTTGCGGTCGCGCTTGGTCAGGCTCTGGCCGATATGCGCCGTGGCGGCGCTGGCCGCGGTGATGCCGGGGGTCACGGCCCAGTCGAGGCGCGCGGCCTCCAGCGCCTCGATCTCTTCGTCGAGCCTGCCGAAGACGCCCGGATCGCCGCCCTTCAGGCGGACGACATGCGCGCCCGCGGCGGCATGCTCGACCATCAGCGCGCAGATGTCGTCCTGCGCCATGGCGGGGCCAAACCCCTTTTTGCCTGCGTCGATCATCACCGCCTCGCGGCGGGCCAGCTCGAGGATCGCGGGCGAGACGAGCCGGTCGTGGATCACGACATCGGCCTCGTCCAAGAGCTTGCGGGCGCGCAGCGTCAGAAGCTCCGGGTCGCCGGGGCCAGCGCCGACAAGGGCGACGCGGCCCTTGCGCGGGGCCTCGGACAGGTGGCGGGCAAGCAGCGCGTCAAGCGCGGGCTCGATCCCATCCGAGCCATCCTTTTCAAGGGCTTGCGGGCCAGTCTTGAAGTAATACTCGAACCAGAACTCCCGCCGCTTGCGCCCCATCGGCAGCGCCTCGGCGGCGCGGCGGAAGCCCTTGCCGATCCGCGCCAGAAGGCCGAGAGAGGCGGGCAGCCGTGCCTCCAGATCCGCCTTGATCGCGCGGGCCAGCACCGGGGCCGCGCCCTCGGTTCCGATGGCGACGGTGACCGGGTCGCGGTCCACGATGGCGGGGGTGATGAACTGGCTGGCCTCCAGGTTGTCGACCCAGTTGGTCAGCGCCCCGTCCGCGCGGGCCAGCCGCGTGACGCGGGCGTCCTCGGCCGCGTCGTCATTGGCCGCGTAGAACAGCGCCGCGCAGAGCGCATCACCGGGGGCAAGCGCACGGGTGACCAGCGTGATCCGCCCCTCGTCGGCCAGCGCGCGCAGCGCGGCCTCCGGGTCGGCGGCGAAGACGGTGATCCGCGCCGTGGTCTTCAGCAGCAGGCGCAGCTTGGCCAGCGCGGCCTCGCCCCCGCCCGACACGACGATGCGGCGGCCTTCGACGGCGAGGAAGATCGGAAAATGGTCCATGGCGGGGCGACATCCTGTTCAGCGGTTGCCCCTTTACATAGAATAATTTCCCTTCAATCGGCAGTATCCGCTTGCAGATAGGGACAAGCGTTCGCTAAATCGCGGCATCGTTCAATCGCCGTTCCCCATCGCCGGAGTGCCCCGAATGTCCGTCCAGATCGACACGCTCGACCGGAAGATCCTCGCCGCCCTGCAGGAAGACGCCTCGCGCTCGCTCGACGAGATCGCAAGGGTCGTGGGCTCCTCCAAGACCCCGGTCTGGACCCGGATTCGCAAGCTGAAGGAGGCGGGCGTGATCGGGCGGCAGACCGTTCTGCTCGACGCCGAGAAACTGGGGTTCGAGGCCTGTTTCTTCGTCCTGATTCGCACCGCCGAACACGAGGCCGACTGGCAGCGGAAATTCCTCGCCGCGCTCAGGGCGCGCCCCGAAGTGCTCGAGGCGCACAGGCTGGCGGGCGAGATCGACTATATCCTCAAGGTCCGCGTCCCCAACGCGCGGGCCTATGACGCCTTTTACCAGGCGCTGATTTCCGAGGTGAAGATCTACAACGTCACTGCCCTTCTGAGCATGGAAGAGATCAAATCCTCGCCGCTTCTGCCGCTGGACCCCGCCCGGTAGGGGCGGCCCCGCGTCACCCACCCATCAGCGCGGCGTCGAACGGGTAGCTGGTGAGGTTCTCGTACCCATCCTCGGTGATCAGCACCTGGTCTTCCAGCTTGATGCAGAAATCGCCGTCCTCGGCCCCCACCAGCGCCTCGACGCAGAGCATCATGCCCGGTTCCAGCACATGCTCGAAGGCCCCTTCGACATAGCCGTCGGAGTAGGCGATCAGTGGCCACTCGTCACACAGGCCCACACCGTGGAAGCGGCAGGAATACTTGCGCTTGTCATAGATCGCGTCGAGCTGGTGGCCCTTGAAGACAAGGTCGCGGAAGGGCACGCCGGGGGCCAGAAGCTCCATGTTCGTCGTGATATGCTCATGCGCGTGGCGCATCGCGGCGACCATGTCGGGGCGCGGCGCATCGGGGCCGGTCCACCAGGTGCGGCTGATATCGACGCAAAGGCCGTAGCAGCCGACAAGGTCGGTATCGAGCGCGCAGATCTCGTTCTCCTGCACCACGCGGGGGCCGCATTCCTGGAACCAGGGGTTCGTGCGGGGGCCTGACGCGAAGAGCCGCGTCTCGATCCATTCGCCGCCGCGCTTGATGTTCTCGGCGTGAAGGACGGCCCAGATCTCGTCCTCGGACTTGCCCGGCGCGATGGCGTCCTCCATCGCCTTCAGCGCGGTCTCGCAGGCATGGACGGCGCATCGCATGGCGAGGATCTCGTCGGCGCATTTCACCGCGCGCGCCCGCTCGGTCAGCTCTTCGCCCTCTTCCAGCGTGAACCCCGCGGCCTCCAGCGCGCGGGCGCCCGTCAGCATGATCTTGTCCACCCCCAGCCGCCGGTTCGCGCCCGCATGGGCCGCCATGACCTCGGCCACTTGCCCCGCGAAATCGCGCGCGGCCTCGGCCCCGCGGTCGCCGGTCGAGAAATAGAACATCGACGCGCCGGAACGGACCTCGGCCACCAGCGGGTTGTGATCGGCGAGGAAGGGGGAATTCTTGTAATCCCACAAGACCATGTGCCCATCCGCGCAGACAAGGCAGGCCCGGAACGGGTTATGCGTGTTCCACAGCTGCATGTTCGTCGAATCGGTCGCGTAGCGGATGTTGAGCGGGTCGAACATCAGCACGCCGCCCCAGTCGCGCGCGGCCAGCGCATCGACAAGGCGTTGCAGCCGGTAGCGCCGCACCGTCGGCAGGTCGGGCAGGGTCAGCCCCGCCGCCGCCCATTCGGCATAGGCCAGTTGCGTCGGGCCGATCTCGATCCGGTCCATGTCGTTCAGCGTGCCGTCGGGCAGCAGGACATCGCGGGTCGGGTCGATCTTGCGCTCTGCGCGGCGATAGGCTTTGTTCACGGGCGCTGTCCTCCCAGCGGTGTTTCGGGGTCAGCGTGACCCGCAGGGCAGGGGCCGCGCGCGCCCGATACCGGCATGGGGACGGTCGCAAATGGATCATGTTCTTCAGACACATCTGCCCGTCGCGCCTTGGCGCGAACCCGCGATGGCGCGCTTGCCGGGGGTGCAGCCGCTCGACATGGCCGACTGGCTCGTGGTGGACGAGGCCTTTGCCGGGCAGATGGCGCTGCGCGACGCTCTGCTCGCCGAGCGGCGTGGGGCCGTTTACGCGATGACGCCGGGGGCCGAACCGGCCGCCGCAGAGCTTCTGGCGCTGGTGCTGGACCATCTCGGGCCGGGCTACGCCCGCGAGGGCGGCGTGGTGCAGCGCCCCGATGGCGTCCGCGTGGCGCTGGAGGCCGAGCCGCCGCTGATCACCGCCGCGCGGCTGGTGCAGGAGGATCTGTGCCTTCTCCAACCGGGGCCGGGGGGCGAGCATGTGCTGACCGGCGCCGTCCTGTGCTTTCCGGCAAGCTGGACCTTGGCCGAAAAGATCGGCCGCCCTCTGACGGGCATTCACGGCCCCGTCGATGTCTACGACACAGGCATGGCCCGGCGGGTGCAGCGCCTCTTCGACGCGATCCGGCCCGGCCGGCCGCTTTGGCGGCAGAACGCGCTGGTCTACGCCGATCCCGCGCTGCACCAACCCCGCCCCGAGGCCGCGCCACGCCGGGAAGCAGCCGAGGCGGGCCGCTATCTCAGGTCGGAAAAACAATGCCTTGTCCGGCTTGCCTCAACCGATGCCGTGGCATTTACCATTCATACATATGTCGTGCCGCTGGACGCGCTGCCCGAGGCGTGGCGCGCAAGCTTGCCCGAGCGGGAGACCGTCACATGAGCCGCGTGACCGAGCAATACGAGGCCTATCCCTACCCCGAGCGCGACCCGGCGGAGGAGGGCAAGCGCCTGATCACCGGCTCCCCGTCGCATCCGCTGGAGATCGACCATTACCTCTTCGGTGGCCAGCGCGACTGGTCGCAGCCCTTCCGCGCGCTGGTCGCGGGCGGCGGCACGGGTGATGCGCTGATCCAGCTCGCACAGGTGCTGACCAGCGCCGGCAAGCCCTACGAGATCACCTATCTCGACCTCTCCACCGCCTCGCGGCAGGTGGCCGAGGCGCGGGCGGCGGCGCGCAGCCTCAAGGGCATCACCTTCCTCACGAAATCCCTGCTCGACGCCCCCGCGCTTGGCCCCTTCGACTACATCGACTGCTGCGGCGTGCTGCACCACCTGCCCGACCCGCAGGCGGGGTTCGACGCGTTGGTCGCCGCGCTGGCACCGGGCGGGGGCATCGGGCTGATGGTCTACGCGCCCTTCGGGCGGTCGGGCGTCTATCCCCTGCAGGAGGCCTTCGGGACGGCCCTGACCGGCAGCCCACGCGACCGGCTGCGTCGGGCCAAGGCGATCTTCGAGCGCATTCCCGACGGCCATCCGTTCAAGCGCAACCTGCAGCTTTCCGATCACAAGGCCAGCGACGCGGGCTTCTACGACCTGCTTCTGCACAGCCAGGACCGCCCCTACCGCATCGGCGAGCTGCTCGAGACGTTGGACCGCGCGGGGCTGGCCATGACCGGCAGTCCGCAGGCGCATCTTTACGATCCCCTGCCGATCCTCGGCGACAAGCGGCTGCTGCACGGGCTGGATGCGCGCGCGCAGATGGACCTGGCCGAGGCGCTGCGCGGCACGATCCGCACGCATGTCCTTTATGCCGCGAAGGACGCGGAGGGGAGGGTGGCCACGCCCACCCCCGAGGCGGTGCCGCATCTGAAGGGCGTGACCGGGCCGCAGCTGGCGCAGCATGTGGCGAAACACGGCGTCATCCCGCTGACCCACGAGGGCGAGCGCTTCGAGATCCCGGTGCCCGCGCTGGCCGTGCGCGCCTTCGCGGGCATCGACGGGCGGCGCAGCCTGCGCCAGATCGCCGAGGGCGCGCGGACCGACTGGCTGGCCTTCGCCCCGATCTGGGCCGGGGTCTCCAAGGCCATGACCGGGCACGGGATGATGTATTACTCGCGCCTTTCGGCGGGCTGAGGCCGCGCGCTACGCCTTGAAATGCTTGGAGAGCTTCAGGCCCTGCCCCTGGTAGTTCGAGGCGATCCCCGCGCCGTAGAGAGTCTCGGGCGGGCCTGCCATGCGCTCGTAGACCAGCCGCCCCACGACCTGCCCGTGTTCCAAGACGAAGGGCGCTTCGTGGCAGCGCACCTCCAGCACGCCGCGGGCGGGCACGCCATGGCCGAAGCCGGGGTCGAAGAAGCCTGCGTAATGCACCCGGAACTCGCCCACCATCGCAAGGTAGGGCGACATCTCGGCGGCGCAGTCGGGCGGGATCGTCACCGCCTCGCGGCTGACGAGGATGTAGAATGCGCCGGGGGCGAGGATGATGCGGCCCTTCTCGCTCCGAACCTCCTCCCAGAAGTCCGAAACCTCATGCGCCGCGATCTTGGTCAGGTCGATCACGCCGGTATGCGGCTTGGCGCGATAGCCGACGATGCCCGTGTCCGTCGGCGTAAGATCGACCGAGAAGCCCAGCCCCTCGTCGATCACGGGCAGCCCGTCGACCAGCGGCGTCTCGGCATGGCGGGCGGCCAGCTCGGCATCCGACAGCACGGCCTGCCCGCGGCGAAAACGGATCTGGTTCAGCCGCAGCCCCGGCGCGACCTTGACCGAAAAGGAGCGGGGGCAGATCTCGGCATAGAGCGGGCCGGTGTATCCGGCGGGGATCCGGTCAAACTCCGTGCCGCCATCGGCGATGACGCGGGTGAGGCAATCGACCCGGCCGGTCGAGCTTTTCGCGTTGCACACCGCGGTGACGTCGCGGGGCAGGTCCAGCGCCTCCATCAGCGGCACGACATAGACGCAGCCCTTTTCCAGCACCGCCCCCGCGCTCAGGTCCATCCGGTGCATCTCGAATTCCGCGATGCGGTCTTCGACCTTGCGGCCCTTGCCCGACAGGAACGAGGCGCGCACGCGGTAGGCGACCGTGCCCAGCCGCAGATCGAGGCTTGCGGGCTGCACCTGCCCCGCGTCGGGCGCGTCGCAGGTGATGCGGCCCGCGGCGATCATCGCGGCGATGGCGTGATCGGGCAGCACCCCGTGGCTTTGATCGGTCATCGCAGGCCCCCCTTTGTCCCGGCCAAGAAAAAACCGCCCGCGCCGGGGGCGCAAGGCGGTTTTCGCAGCCCGCTGGCAAGCGGGATATTTTGGTCGGGCTAGCAGGACTTGAACCTGCGACCTTCCGTCCCCCAGACGGACGCGCTACCAGGCTGCGCCATAGCCCGACGTTCGGCCCTTCTACTCATTTTGCCGGGGGGCGCAAGGGGTCAGGCGGAGGGATTTTTCGCAACGGCGTCGCGCAGCGCGCCAAGCTCCGCCGTCAGCTGCGCCAGCACGGGCCGGGGCAGAGGCG
>JAOARA010000382.1 GCA_025211115.1 Roseicyclus sp.
GGCTGGCCGAGGGGTTGCCGGCCGAATGCCTGCTGGTGCTGGACGGCGCCTATGCCGAGTTCGTCGCGGGCTATGACGGCGGCCGCGCGCTGGTCGAGGCGCGGGAGGACGTGGTGATGACGCGCACCTTCTCCAAGGCTTTTGGCTTGGGCGGGTTGCGCGTGGGCTACGGCTACGCCCCGCGGCATGTCGTGGATACGCTGAACCGCATCCGTGGGCCGTTCAACCTGTCGGGCGTGGCGCTGGCGGGGGCCGCGGCTGCGAGGCGGGACGGGGCTTGGGGGGCCGAGTGCCTGCGCGTGACCGCCGAGGAACGCGCGCGGCTGGTGGGCGGGCTGCGGCAGCTCGGTATCGCCTGCGACGAGAGCTACGCCAATTTCGTGCTGGCCCGCTTCGCCGATGAGGGCGAGGCCACGGCGGCGGATGCCCATCTGAAGGCGGCGGGGATCATCGTGCGGCATCCCAAGGGTTACGGCTTTCCGCAGGCCTTGCGGATCACCGTGGGCCGGCCCGAGGACAATTCCCGCGTTCTGGACGCGCTGGCGACATTCAAGGGGGCGGCATGAGCGTGATCTACAATCGCGTTGCGCTGATCGGGCTGGGCCTGATCGCGGGGTCCATGGCGCATGCGATGCGCCGCGCGGGGCTGGCGGGCGAGATCGTGGGCACCGCGCGCTCGGCGGAAACGCGGGCCATCGCGCAGGAAATCGGGCTGTGCGACCGGATCACCGAGACGGCCGCCGAGGCGGTCGAGGGTGCCGACCTCGTGGTCCTGTGCGTGCCTGTGGGCGCGATGGGTGCGGTGGCCGCCGAGATCGCGCCGCATCTGGCGGCGGGGGCGACCGTGACCGATGTCGGCTCGGTCAAGCGCGACGTAATCGAGCAGGTCGGCCCGCACCTGCCCGAAGGCGTGCATTTCATCCCCGCCCACCCGCTTGCCGGGACCGAACACAGCGGCCCGCGCTCGGGCTTCGCCGAGCTCTTCGACAACCGCTACACGCTGCTGACCCCGGGCGAGGGGACAGACCCCGCGGCCACGGCGCGGCTGCGCGCGCTTTGGGAAGGGTGCGGCGCGAATGTCGAGGAGATGGACGCCGATCACCATGACCTCGTGCTGGCGGTAACGAGCCACACGCCGCACCTGATCGCCTACACGATGGTGGGCGTCGCCGATGACCTGCGGCGCGTGACCGACAGCGAGGTCATCAAGTATTCCGCCGCCGGTTTCCGCGATTTCACGCGGATCGCGGCCAGCGACCCGACGATGTGGCGCGACGTGTTCCTGACCAACAAGGATGCGACGCTGGAAATCCTCGGCCGCTTCACCGAGGAGCTTTTCGCCCTGCAACGCGCGATCCGGCGCGGCGACGGCGATCACCTGCACGCCTATTTCACCCGCACCCGCGCGATCCGGCGCGGGATCATCGAGGCGGGGCAGGATACCGATGCCCCCAACTTCGGACGCACGCCGTCGAAGCGCGAGGTGCCCGGCGCGTGAGGCGCGGCGCGGCATATCCGGCCGCGGGTCTCGGGGCGGTTCTGGGGGCGGTGCTGGGTCTGGCGTCGCTCGTCGCGCCCGCGGCGGCCGAGGCGCCGGACCGGTCCCTTCGTCCCGATCCAAGACCCGGTGGCGCGCCCGTTCTGGCGGATGATCCCGCCGCGCCGGTTCGCGTCGTCGTCACGGCCACGGCGCTTGCGCCGGGCAGCTCGCTCCGTCCCGCGCCACGGGGCGGCGGGGGCGCCGTGCAATCAGCAACGTCGCCCGTGGCGCAGCCCCGGACACCGGCGCCCGCCGCCGCCTTGCCGGAGGGGGTGGCCGCGCTTGTCTTCACCGGCGGCACGGGAACGCGGCTTGCGGTGGCGCAATCGCTGCGCCCCGGCCTTCGGCCAAGCGGGCTTGTGCAAGCCACGCGCGCCACGGCGGCGCGCAACATCCCCGCCCGCGTGGCCCAAAGCGGGCGGAGCGGGTCGCTCTGCGGTGTTGCCGGTCTCTTGGGCGAGGAGCTGGACCCGATCCCCGGCCGCATCCGCGGCTGCGGCGTCGACGAGCCGGTGCGCCTGCGCGAGGTCGACGGCATCGCGCTGAGCACGCCCGCGACGGTGAACTGCACCACGGCGCGGGCGCTGCAGACGTGGGTTCAGCGCAGTGTCGTGCCGACGGTCGGGCGGACGGGCGGCGGGGTGCGCTCGCTGCGCGTCGTGGCCTCCTACGCCTGCCGGACGCGCAACAACCAGCCGGGCGCGCGCATATCGGAGCATGGGCGCGGCAACGCGATCGACATCGCGGGGATCGGGCTTGCCGATGGCAGCGAGCTGACGGTTCTGGGCGGCTGGCGCGACCGGCGCGCGGGGCCGATCCTGCAGCAGTTGCACCGGGGGGCCTGCGGGCCCTTCGGCACGGTGCTGGGGCCGAATTCGGACCGGTTCCACCAGGACCATTTCCACTTCGACACGGCGTCCTACCGCTCGGGGCCCTACTGTCGTTAACGAAGCCTGAAGCGCGGCCCTTCGCCCACCGGAAGCGGGCCGAGGAAGACGAAGCCTTCGTCGAAACGCAGCGTCACGTCGAGGTCTTCGCGCCGCCCGGAAAGGCCGGCGAGGAACCCCAGCGCCCCCTCGGCGGTGCGCCGCGCGCCCTCGGTGATCAGGCCCGCGCGCTGGGCCATGGCCAGCATCTCGGGCCAGTTCTCGGCCCGGATGGCGATCTCGCCGGTGCCGCGCCCTTCGGTATCCACGTCCAGCGCGCCCGACATGCGCAACAGAAGGGTGCCCCATTCCGCGCGCGCCTCGGCCAGGTCGATCCGTAGGGGCTGGGGGCGGGCCTCCTCGATCGCGGAGAGGTCCCAGGGGCGGTCGAAGGTGACGGTGGACTGCGTCCGCACCACCGGGATCGCGCCGGGCAGAATCCCCGCGGGGTCGAGCAGGCGGGCGATCTCTTCGGGGGGCGTGACCTCGGTCGCCTCGAAGAGAAGGGCGTAGGTCGCGTCGGTGCCGTCCTGCCGGATCATGTCGAGATGGCCCGCCGCAAGCCCCGCCTGCCAGCCGAGGCTGCTGTCGATGCGGATGCCTTCCATCCGGGTCTCGGAGGCGTCGAGGGCGAAATTCGCCGTCGGCCGCAGGTCAAGTGCGGAGGTGAGCGTGGCGGCGGTGATCTCGAGCCGCTCGAAGGGCGAGGCGAGCGTCTGGGTTTCGGGCCAGACGGCCTCGACCCGGCCGGGGTCGAGCGCGGCCTGCCGGAGCGTCAGGCCCGGCGCGGACCAGACCAGCCCGGTGGCCGGATCGGCCAGCGACAGCGCGCCGAAGCCGGTCACGAACTCGGCGGGGAAGCCCGAGACCGACAGGTCTTCGCGGGTCACGACCCAGCCCTCGGCCTCGCGCGCATCAAGCCACGCGGTGACCGCGCGTTCCGTCACGATGGCCCAGCCGAACCAGCCGACCGAGGCCAGCGCACAAGCCAGGGCGACGCCAAGCAACAGACGTTTCATCGCGGCCTCCTCTATCGTTCCGGCGCGTGCCCCGCTATAGCCCGCCCCGCGGCGGCTGACCATGCAGGAGGCGACGGGCGGCATGAGTGATCTTTGGGTCTTCGGATACGGCTCCCTGTTGTGGAACCCCGGTTTCCCGGTGGCCGAGACGCGGGTGGCGCGGCTGCAGGACTGGCATCGCAGCTTCTGCATGTCCTCGATCCATCACCGCGGCACGCCCGAGCGGCCCGGCCTCGTGCTGGCGCTGGATCACGCGCCGGGGGCGGTCTGCCACGGGATCGCGTTCCGGGTGGAGGCGGGCCACGCCGAGGCGACGCTGGCCTACCTGCGCGAGCGGGAGCTGATCTCCTCGGCCTATCTCGAGACCCGGCAGGAGGTGACACTGGCCGAGGGCGGCGTTCTGGGCGAGGTGCTGACCTATGTCATCGACCCCGGCCACGAGCAGTATTGCACCCTGACCCTCGAGGAGCAGGCGCAGATCATCGCCGGTGCCACGGGCGGGCGCGGGCCGAACGACGAATATCTCGAGAACACGGCGCGGCACCTGCACGAGCTGGGCCTGCCGGATGCGGACCTCGACTGGCTCGTGACCCGCGTGCGCCAGGTGAAGGCGGGCTGAGGGCGCGAGGGCCAAAGCGCATTGGCTTTGCGGCGCACCGCCTGTAGGTTGCGGCCAGTAGAACAAGACCCCGGCGGGCCCCATGGCGAGTAGAGCAGACAGCGGCGCACAGGCACCTTTCATCACGCGGCCGATCCAGCAGATCGTCCTGATGCTGATCATCTGTGCCGCCGTCGCGGCGGGGGGCGTGCTGATCTGGCCCTCGGTGCAGCCGGTCTTCCTGACCTCGCCCTACCTGAACGGGACCATCGGCGTGGTGTTCATCGTCGGCGTGCTGGCCTGTTTCTTCCAGGTGTTCCAGCTGTTTTCCTCGATCGCCTGGCTGGAGGAGCTGACCGGCGGCGGTGCGCAGGCCCCGGCGGATCGGCCCCCGCGCCTGTTGGCGGCGATGACCGGCATCGCGCGGGTGCGCGGCCGCGGGTTGCAGGTGACGGGACCGGCGGCGCGCTCGATGCTCGACTCGGTCGGTGCGCGGATGGAGGAAAGCCGCGACATCACGCGGTATATCGCCAACCTTTTGATCTTCCTCGGGCTTCTGGGCACGTTCTTTGGCCTTGCCACGACCGTTCCCGCCGTTGTCGACACCATCCGCTCGCTTCAGCCCACCGAGGGCGAAGAGGGGATGGCCGTTTTCGGGCGGCTGATGGACGGGCTCGAGTCGCAGCTGGGCGGCATGGGCACGGCCTTTGCCTCGTCGCTGCTGGGTCTGGCGGGCTCGCTCGTCGTGGGCCTGCTGGAGCTTTACGCGGGCCACGGGCAGAACCGGTTTTACCGCGAGCTCGAGGAATGGCTGGCCTCGATCACGCGGCTCAGCTTCGCCGGTGGCGAGGGAGAGGGCGGGGGCCTCGACAAATCCACCATCGCAACCGTGCTCGACCACATGGTCGACCAGGTCGAGACGCTGCAATCGCTTTTCGCGCAATCCGAGGCGCGCCGCGCCGAGACCGAGGCGCGGATCGTCCAGCTTGCCGGCGCGGTCGAGGGGCTGACCGAACGGCTGGGCCCCGAGCCTGTTGCCGCGACCCTGCGCCTTGCCGCGGCGCAGGAGCGGCTGGCCGAGGTGCTGGAACAGGGCGCGGCGGGCACCGGCGACGAGGAAAGCCGGATGCGCCTGCGGTCGATCGACGTGCAGTTGCTGAAGATCTACGAAGATCTCGGCACCTCGCGCGATGCCGAGTTGCAGCCGCTGCGCGCCGACATCGGCGAGCTGACGCAGGCGCTGCGCGACCTGGTGACCGCGGCCCGTGCCCCGGCGCGCACGCCGCGCGCGGCCCAGCCAGCCCAGCCGCCCCAGCCGCCCGCCGCAACCGGCGGGGAGTGACGCGCGATGGCCTTTCAGCGCCGCGCCGGAAACCGCTTTTCGGGCTCGATCTGGCCCGGCTTCGTGGACGCGATCACCTCGCTTCTGATGGTGATGATCTTCGTGCTGTCGATCTTCATGATCGTGCAATTCGTCCTGTCCGAGGAGATCACCAACCAGGACGACGAGCTGAACACGCTGAACGCCCGGCTGAACGCGCTGTCCGAGGCGCTGGGCCTGGAAGAGACGCGCGCGGCGCAGCTGGAAAGCCGGGTGGCGACCCTGACGGGGTCGTTGCAGGCGGCCGAGGATGAAATCGCGGCGCAATCTGCGCTGATTTCCTCGCTGACCGCGGAAACCGGGGCGCAGGCCGCGCGGATCGCCGATTTCGAGGCGCAGGTCGCCTCGCTCATCGCGGCCAACACGGCGTTGGAGGCCGAGCGCGACGAGACCGCGGCGGAGCTGGCCGAAAGCCTGAGCGCCGCCGAGGCGCTGGAGCTGGCGCTGGCCTCGGCCCGCGCCGAGATCGACGCCGCCGCCGAGGAGGCGCGCCTTGCCGCCGCCCGCCGCGCGGCGCTGGAGGCGCTGATCGCCGACCTGGAGGCCGAGGCGGAGACCCGCGAGCAATCGCTGGCCGAGGCGGTGGCGGCCCTTGCGGCGGCGCAGGCGGATGCCGAGGCGCAGGCCGCCGATATCGCGGCCCTGCAAGCGGAATTGTCCGAGGAAGAGGCCGCGCGCTTGGCCGAGGCCGCCGCCGCCGAAGCGTTGCGCGCGCGCCTGCAGGATGCCGATGCCGAGCTGACGGCGATGACCCTCGCGCTGGAGGAACAGCGCCGGAGGGCCGAGGAAACACTGACGCTTCTGGCGGCTGCGGAGGCGGCGGAAGAGGATCTGGCCGCACGTCTGGCCGCAGCCTTGGCGCAGACCGAGGGGCGTGCCGAGCTGTCCGAGCAGCTGGCCGCCGCCGAGGCCGAGGCCGCGCGTCTGGAGGCGGAACTGGCCGAGGATGCCGTGGCGCTCACGGAAACCGAGGAGGCGCTGGCGCTGGCGCTGGCCCGGATCGAAAGCGCCGAGGCGAGCGCGGCGGCACGGCTGGCGGAGCTTCAGGCGCGCATCGCCGCGCTGGAGGAGGAGGCCGCGGCGCAGGCCGAAACCGCGGCGAGCCGCGGCACGGAGGTGTCATCGCTGGAGGAGCAACTGGCCGAGGCCCTTTCGGCGCGGCTGGCGGCCGAGGCGGCGCGCGAGGATGCGCTGAACGAAGCCGAGCAGCGCGCGGCGCTTCTGGCGCAGGCCAATGCCGAGCTGACCGCGGCCGAGGCGGCGAGCGCCGAAAGCCAGCGGCAGGTGGCGTTGTTGAACGAGCAGGTCGCGGCGCTGCGCCAGCAGCTTGGCGCGTTGCAGGGCTTGCTCGACGCCGCTGCCGAGCGCGACGCCGAGGCCGAGGTGCAGATCGCGCTTCTGGGCGCGCAGCTGAACGCGGCGCTGGCGCAGGTCGCCGCCGAACAGCGCCAGCTGGCCGAGGAACAGACCCGCGTGGCCCAGCTGGAGGCGGCCGAGGCCGCGCGGCTGGCCGCCGAGGCGGAAGAGCTTGAGCGCTACCGCTCGGAGTTCTTCGGGCGGCTGCGCGAGTTGCTCGGGGGGCGCGAGGGCGTGCGGATCGACGGCGACCGTTTCGTGTTTTCCTCGGAAGTGCTGTTCGAGGTCGGCTCGGCCGATCTGGCGCCCGAGGGGTTGAGCCAGATCGCCAGCGTGGCCGAATTGCTGGCCGAGATCGCGGACGAGATCCCCGAGGGGATCGACTGGATCGTGCGCGTGGACGGCCACACCGACGACCAGCAGATCCGGCCCGGTGCCGAGTTCTCGTCGAACTGGGATCTGAGCCAGGCGCGCGCGCTGTCGGTGGTGCTCTACATGGCCGAAGAGCTGGGCTTTCCGCCCGACCGGCTTGCGGCCACGGGTTTCGGCGAGTTCAGCCCGATCGCGTCGAACGACACGGCCGCGGGCCGGGCGCAGAACCGCCGGATCGAGTTGAAGCTGACGGAACGCTAATGCCGGCTTGCCCGGACCAGCGGCGGGGTTGTCGCAGGGAACGCAGCCGGTTCCGCTGCGCCGCGGGGCCGTGACCTGCGCAAATCTTGCCATCGTCGCAACCCCGCCCCATAGCGGGGGCATGACCCGCCGTCCGACCGGGCCCTTCGCCTTCATCCTCGCCACGCTGGTGATCGACGCCATCGGGATCGGCATCGTCTTTCCGATCATGCCCGAGCTGATGGAC
>JAOARA010000383.1 GCA_025211115.1 Roseicyclus sp.
CCACAGGAGGGGGGAGCATGACGATGTCGCAAGGCCTGACCGGAAAGACCGTCGCAATCACCGGCGCAAGCCGCGGGATCGGGGCCGCCGCCGCCCGCGCCTTTGCCGAGGCCGGGGCGAATGTCGTGCTGATGGCGCGCGACCGCGAAGCCTTGACCGCGCTCGCGGGCGAGATCGGCAAGGCGGCGCTGGCCGTCCCCTGCGACGTCACCCGCTACTGGGAGGTGGAGGCCGCCCTTGGCGCCGCCGCCGACACCTTCGGCGGGCTCGACGTGCTGGTCAGCAACGCCGGCGTGATCGACCCGATCAGCCATATCGCCACGGCCGATCCCGAGGCATGGAACCAGCTCATCGACATCAACGTGAAGGGCGTCTTCCACGGTGCCCGCGCCGCCCTGCCGCTGATGCTGGGCCGCGGCGGCGGCACGATCATCAACATCTCCTCGGGCGCGGCGGTGAACGCCCTGGAGGGCTGGAGCGCCTATTGCACCTCCAAGGCCGCGGTCAAGATGTTCACCGCCTGCCTGCACAAGGAACTGGGCGGGCAGGGCATCCGCGCGCTGGGGCTGTCGCCCGGCACCGTCGCCACCGACATGCAGCGCGAGATCACGGCCGCGGGCGTGAACCCGGTCAGCCAGCTGGACTGGTCCGATCACATCCCGCCCGAATGGCCCGCCAAGGCGCTGGTCTGGATGTGCGGCGAAGGGGCCGATCCGTGGCTCGGCGACGACATCTCCTTGCGCGACCCCGACGTGCGGAAGGCGGTGGGGGTCGGCCCATGATCGACTGCCAGCGCGACGACGGGCTGTGGCGGATCACGCTGAACCGGCCCGACAAGGCGAACTCGCTCACCGCCGGGATGCTGGCGCGGATGGTCGACATCATCATGGAGGCGACCGTCGATCCGCATATCAAGGCGCTGGTCATCACCGGGGCAGGGGACAAGGTGTTTTCCGCCGGTGCCGACCTCGACGAGGCGCGGGCGGGTCTGGCCACCTCGCCGCTGTGGGAACAGGTCTCGGGCGGGATCGCGGCGCTGCCCTGTGTCACCATCGCGGCGCTGAACGGCACGCTGGCGGGTGGGGCCTTCGGGATGGCGCTGGCCTGCGACCTGCGGCTGGCGGTGCCGCAGGCGCGGTTCTTCTACCCGGTGGCCAAGCTGGGCTTCCTGCCGCAACCCTCGGACCCCGGCCGGCTGGTGGCGCTGATGGGTCCGGCACGCGCGAAGCTGCTGCTTCTGGGCGGGCAGAAATTCAGCGCAGACGAGGCCTATGCTTTCGGCCTGATCGACCGGATCACCGCGCCCGAGCACCTTATGGAGCAGGCCGCCGAGATCGCGGGGGATGCGCTGGCCGGAAAGCCCGAGGTGCTCAGGCGGATCAAGGAGATGTGCGAGGGGCGCTAGGCGCTTGCTAGCGCCGCTTCCAGCCGCGCCGTGCGCCGGGGGTTTTCGAATGGAAATCGGGCGGGCGTTTCGCCACCCAGGCCAGGAAGGCCGCCAGCCGCGGATGGGCGCGCAGCGCATCGATGGTGTTGTAATTGCGGGCCAATTCGGCCTCGGAAAGGGTCGCGTGGATCTCGTTGTGGCAGATCTGGTGAAGAAGCACGGTCGGGCCGCCCTTGCCGCCCCTGAGCTTGGGCGTCAGGTGATGCAGGCTTTGCTTCGCCCCTTTCGGGATCGGGCGCTCGCAGAGCGGGCAGATCGGTGCGTCCTCCATGGTGGGGGAGTGTGGCGCGGACTCGCGCGGGGGCAAGGGCATGGCTGAGGCGGTCGACGCGCTGGTGATCGGGGCGGGACCCGCGGGCCTGATGGCCGCCGAGGAGCTGGCGCGCGCGGGGCGCTCGGTGGTGATCGCCGAGGGCAAACCCTCGGCCGGGCGGAAGTTCCTGATGGCGGGGAAGTCGGGGCTGAACCTGACGAAAAACGAGGAATTCGAAGGGTTTGTGGCTGCCTACGGCGCGGCCGCCGAGTGGCTTGCGCCGATGCTTGAGGGGATGGGACCGGCCGAGGTCGTGGCCTGGGCCGAGGCGCTGGGACAGCCGGTTTTCACCGGCTCGTCGGGCCGCGTGTTCCCGGTTGCGATGAAGGCCTCGCCGCTGTTGCGGGCGTGGTTGCGCAGGGTTCCGGCAGAGCTGCGGCTGGGTTGGCGCTGGACCGGGTGGGACGGCGAAAGCTGGGTCTTCGAGACGCGGCAGGGGCCGCGGGTGCTGGTGCCGCGGGTGGTTGTCCTGGCGCTGGGCGGGGCAAGCTGGGCGCGGCTGGGATCGGACGGGGCATGGGCCGGGATGCTCGCCGAAAGGGGCGTGGAAGTGGCGCCGTTCAAGCCCGCGAACATGGGGTTCGTGGTGGATTGGTCGGCGCATATGGCGGCGCATTTCGGCAGCCCGGTGAAGGGCGTGGGTTTGAAAAAATCCAACGGAACCAGTGTGATGGGGGAGTTCGTGGTCTCGGCCCGCGGGGTGGAGGGGGGTGGGGTCTATGCCGTCTCGGCGGAGGTGCGCGACGGTGCGGCGCTGGTGGTGGATTTGCTGCCGGACCTGGGTTTGGAGGAGGTTGCGGCGCGGCTGGACGCGAGGCCGCGGAAGCGGACGGTGAGCCAGCATCTCGGGAAGGCCTTGAGGCTCGACCCGGTCAAGCGGGCGCTGTTGCAGGAGTTCGGGCGGCCCTTGCCCGAGGGAGCGGAATTGGCGCGGTTGATCAAGGGGTTGGAGATCAGGCACCAAGGGCCGCGGCCGATGGACGAGGCGATTTCCACCGCGGGCGGGGTGACGCGCGCAGGCGTCGACGAGGGCTTGATGCTGCAGGCGCTGCCCGGCGTTTTCGTGGCGGGCGAGATGCTGGATTGGGAGGCGCCGACGGGCGGCTATCTCATCACCGGATGCCTTGCGACCGGGCGCTGGGCCGGGCGGCATGCGGCGGGTTGGGGCATCTGAGGGGCGCATGCATGGGCCATACACATCCCGTACACACCCTGTACACACCGCGTGCATACGGCGAGGTCGCTCCAAGAAGGGGGCTCTGCCCCGATCCCTTCGGCGTCCCCCGCGTCTTGCTGGCGGGAAGCTGACCGGGGTTTCGCCCGCTGCGCGGTCGACCCGCGCGCCGCTGACGCGGCGCGTATGCGAATTTTCGTACGAAAATTCGGGGGGCTCTGCCCCCGTCCTTCGGACTCCCCCGAGATATTTGTGAAACGGAGAAGGGGGGAGGGCGCGCGTTAACCTTAACGGGGTGTTGCGGTTTGTCCTGTCATGGGTCGGGCGGGTCGGGTCGGTGGCGTGGATGCGTGCCTCGCGCAGGCCGACCCTGACCGGCGGGTCACGCGCCGAGGGCGCGGTGGAAGGCGGGACGGTCGCGCATCATGGCGATATGCTCGCGCAGGCGCGGCTCGGAGATCGGGAATTTCGCCGCGATGGCCCAGCCGCCGCAATGGGCGAGCAGGATGTCGGCGATGGTCATCGTCTCGCCCATCAGGAAGGGGCCGTCCTCGGCCATGCGGGCGACGAGGGCCTTTTCGCTTTTCGCGAATTCCCACTTGAGGCTGTCCTTGATCCCCTCGACGCGCAGCGCCTCGGGCAGGACGAAGCTGTGGCGCGCGGCGGTCCACAGGACGGCGTCGATCTCGTCGAGGATCATCTGGGTGAGGCTGTCCTGCCGGGCGCGGTCGATGGTGCCGGCGGGGAAGGTCAGCGCGCCGTGGCGGTCTGCGAGGAAGGTCATGATCGCCACCGAATCGGTGATCGGCACGCCATCGGCGACCAGCACCGGCACCTTGCCCGCGGGGCTGATGCGCGTGACCTCGTCCGAGCGGGGGCCCGCGTCTATGTGCTCGTAGTCGAGGCCCAGTTCCTCCAGCGTCCAGAGCACGCGCAGCGCGCGCGATTTGACGTTGCCGATGACCGTGTAGCCCATGGGTCTGCCTTTCCGCGAGGGTGATGGCGCGAGAATAGGGATCATCCGCGGGGAATTGGAAGCCCGGTTTCCGGGGGGCTTGTGCCGGGGCGGCCGGGGCGGCCCGGCAGGCCGGACGACGTGGCGCGGAGGTCGATCC
>JAOARA010000384.1 GCA_025211115.1 Roseicyclus sp.
GCCCTCGGCACCGCCGGGGAAGCGGGCGATGCAGCCTCCGCCGTGGCGGAAGAGGCTGCCGAAACGGCGGCCGAGGCGACCGGCACCGCCATCGAAGGCGCGACCGAGACGGCTGACACCGTGACCGACGCAGCGACCGAGACCGCGACCGAGGCCGCAGAGACCGCGACCGAAGCCGCCGAGACCGCGACCGACACGGCCGTTGCGGAAACCGTGGTCGCCGCCGAGGAGGCCGGGGATGCGGCCCTTGCCGAGCTCTTCACCGCCGAAGGCTTCGACTACGACCGCGCCATCGCGGCGCTCGAGGCCTCCGACCTGTCGCCGCTCACCCGCGCCGCGCTGACCACGGCCCTGGCCAATGCGCGCGACAACCCCGAGCTGCTCGCAGCCGCCCTGCAACAGGCGCGCACGGCGCTCGGCATCGCCGAGTGAGCCGCCCCTCCTGACACGGAAAAGCCCCCCGCAGCCTTGCGCCGCGGGGGGCTTTTTCTTGCCCCGAAGACGGGCGGGATCAGTCGAGAAAGGCCTTTTCCACCACGTATTCCGCCGGTTGCGAATTCGCCCCCTCGCGCAGGCCATACCCTTCGAGCATCTCCTTGATCTCGAGGTTGAAGGCCAGGTTCCCGCAGACCATCGCGCGGTCGGTCTCGGGTGCCAGCGGGGCCACGCCGAGGTCCGCGAACACCTCGCCCGAGCGCATCAGGTCGGTGATGCGGCCCATCTTGGGGCTCTCCTCGCGGGTCGTGGTCGGGTAATAGCGCAGCTTGTCGGCAAAGCCTTCGCCGATCAGCTCGGCCAGCAGCTCATCGTTGCGGATGCTCTCGATCAGCCGCGCGCCATAGGTCAGCTCTCCGACCTCGCGGCAGGTGTGGGTGATGATGACCTCGTCGTAATCACTGTAGGTCTGCGGATCGCGCAGCAGCGAGGCGAAGGGCGCGAACCCCGTGCCCGTGGCGAAGAACCAGATCCGCTTGCCCGGCAAGAGCGCGTCATGCACCAGCGTGCCCACGGGCTTGGGGCGCAGGATGATCTCGTCGCCCGGCTGGATATGCTGCAGCTTCGAGGTCAGCGGCCCGTCCGGCACCTTGATCGAGTAGAACTCCAGCTCATCGTCCCAGGACGGCGATGCGATGGAATAGGCCCGCAACAGCGGCTTCTGCTTGCCGGTCGCGGGGTCCGGGTCGCCCATCAGGCCGATCATCACGAACTCGCCGGACCGGAACCGCAGCGACGGCGGCCGCGTGCAGCGGAACCGGAACAGCCGGTCGGTGTAATGCTCCACCTCGGTCACTTTCTGCGCGTCGGGCAGGGTGGGGGTGGCCTTGGCGGGTGCGGCGTCGATGTCTTTCACGGGTCTCAACTCGGTCATGTCCATGTCGGGGCCGGTCTAGCCGACCCCACCTCCTTAAGCCTTGATCCAGGTCAGGGGAAGCCGCGCGTCAGCCGCGCAGCCGCGATTGATGGTCGCCCGCGCGCCAATCGGCACGGGCCAGCCACTGCGCCTCGGGCTGGCGGGCGGCGATCCGGGGGGCGACCTCCACCTCGTCAAAGCCCGCGCGGCGGGCCATCGTGTACTGATCGGCCAGCACATGACCCGCGGCGCGCAGCCGCCCGGCATAGCCCATCGCCCGCAGCCGCCGCGCCACGGTGAAGCCGCGCCCATCCGCGAAGGAGGCGAAGCGTACCCGGATCATCTGCAGCCGGTCCAGCTGCGGGCCAAGCGCCGCAAGATCATCGCCGGGGTCCAGCTCGATACCCGACGCGCCCGCGGCCTCGGCCATGGGCACCAGGGGCGCGGTCCAGTCCTCGGGAGCGAACCCATCGTCACGCATGATCACCACGCGGTCTTCTGCCTGTTGCATTCTTCACACTCCATTAAGGTTAACGCGCGCCACCGCACCCCTTCATCTTCCCGAAAATACGGAAATCCCGACCTCTGCCGCCCCTCAGGACGCTTGCCGGACCGGGCCCCGCACCATGCGCCCATCCACGAAATGGATGCCGCATTCCTCCTTGTCCGAGCCGCGCCAGCGGCCCGCCCGCGGGTCTTCGCCCGCCGCCACCGGCGTGGTGCAGGGCGCGCAGCCGATCGAGGGATAGCCGCGCGCCACCAGCGGATGCCGCGGCAGGCGGTTGTTGACCATGTAGTCCGCCACATCCTCGCGCGCCCAGTGGGCCAGCGGGTTGATCTTGATCCGGTCGGCACCTTCCGCCTCGAAGAACTCCAGCGCCGCCCGGCTGCCCGACTGGAACCGCTTGCGCCCGGTGATCCAGGCGTCAAACGGCGCCAGCGCGTGCTCCAGCGGTTCGGTCTTGCGCAGCGCGCAGCAGGCGTCGGGGTCGCTTTGGTGCAACAGCCCCTCGGGGTCGCGCGCCGCCATCCGGGTCCGGCTCGCCCGGATCACCCGCAGGTCGCGCAGGCCCAGCGTGTCGGCCACCTCGCGCTGGTAGGCCAGCGTTTCGGGAAACAGCATCTCGGTGTCGATGAAGAGGACCGGCGTCGCCCGGTCCACCACGGCCACCATGTGCAACAGCGCCACCGACTCCGCCCCGAAGCTCGACACCATCGCCACGCTGCCGGTGTCGCTGTCGGTCAGCGCATGTTCCAGCACCGAGATCGCCGAGTGATGCCGGTAGCGCGCGTTCAGCGCCGCCACCCGCGCTGCGACCGAGGGAAAGGGGCGAGGCTCAGGCCGCATCGGCCCGCGCCTCCCCATCCTCGTAGAGCGCCGATTTGAACGGGCCGAGACCGACGCGCCGATAGGCGTCGAGGAAGGTCTCCCCCGGCCCCGCGCGCAGGTCGAGATAGGCCAGCAGGATACGCTCGATCGCGGGCACGATCTGGTCATAGGCGAAGCCGGGGCCGGTCCGCTCGCCGATCACGGCATCGGGACCGCCATCGCCGCCCAGCGTGATCTGGTAGTTTTCCACCCCAGCCCGGTCGAGGCCCAGGATGCCGATATGCCCGACATGGTGGTGCCCGCAGGCGTTGATGCAGCCCGAGATCTTGATCTTCAACGGCCCGATCTCGTGCTCGACCTTCATCGCCTCGAAGCGCGTCGCCAGCTCCTGCGCCACGGGGATCGAGCGGGCGGTCGCCAGCGCGCAGTAATCCATGCCGGGGCAGGCGATGATGTCGGAGGCAAGGCCGACATTCGCCACGGCCAGCCCCGCCGCCGACAGCGCCTCGTGCACCGCTTTCAGGTGCCGCTTCGGCAGATGCGGCAGGATGACATTCTGCTCATGGCTGATGCGCAGCTCGTCATGGGCGTAGCGTTCGGCAAGCTCCGCCAGAACCCGCATCTGGTCCGAGGTCGCATCGCCCGGCGTCGCGCCATGCGCCTTCAGGCTGACCGTCAGGATCGCGTAGTCGGGGTGGCGGTGGCGCGCGACATTGGTGTCGGTGAAGGCGCGGAAGACCGGGTCGGCCTGCCGCCATGTCTCGTAGTCGCCGGGGCCCTCCGCGTCGAATTCGGGCGGGGCGAATTGTTCGGTGATCTCGGCCAGCATCGCCTGGTCGACCCCTGTGAACAGGGGTTTGCGGGCCGCGAATTCCTCGTCGACCAGCCGCCGGATCTCCTCGATCCCGGTCTCGTGGACGGTGATCTTGATGCGCGCCTTGTACTTGTTGTCGCGCCGCCCGAGCAGGTTGTAAACCGCGACAACCGCCTCGAGATAGGGCAGGAGGTCGGGCAGGGGGACGAAGGATTTCAACACCTTGCCGATCATCGGCGTCCGGCCGAGGCCGCCGCCCACCAGCACTTTCGCGCCCACGCCGCTCTCACCGGCCACCAGCCGCAGCCCGATGTCATGGGCCGCCGTCACCGCGCGGTCCATGGGGCTGCCCGTCACCGCCACCTTGAACTTGCGCGGCAGGAACTGGAACTCGGGGTGGTCGGTCGACCATTGCCGGATCAGCTCGGCCACCGGGCGGGGGTCCATGACCTCGTCCTCGGCGGCACCCGCGAAATGATCCGCCGTCACGTTGCGGATCGTGTTGCCGGAGGTCTGGATCGCGTGCATCCCCACATCGGCCAGCGCATCCAGCATATCGGGCACGTCGCGCAGGGCGGGCCAGTTGAACTGGATGTTCTGCCGCGTGGTGAAATGGCCATAGCCCTTGTCCCAGCGGTCCGCGATTAGGGCGAGCTGCCGCATCTGCGCGCCGTTCAGCGTGCCATAGGGAATCGCCACGCGCAGCATGTAGGCATGCAGTTGCAGGTAGAGCCCGTTCATCAGGCGCAGCGGCTTGAATTCATCCTCGGTCAGCGAGCCGTCGATCCGGCGCGCGACCTGCGCGCGGAACTGGGCGACGCGATTGCGAACGAAGGCCTCGTCGAACTCGGAATAGCGATACATCAGGCGCGCTCCTGCTTGCCGTGGTGGTAGTTGGACGGGCCGCGGGTGCGAAACGCCTCGCGAAAATGCACCGGCTCGGGGCCGTGCGGGCCGGGCGTTGCATCGGCGAGATAGGCACCCACCACCTCGTGCCCGCGCGCCTCGGCATCCAGAAGGCGCAGATCGGCGGTGGCCTGATCCTCGATCAACTCGGCCTCGGCGTGGTGGCGGGTCCATGCGCCATCGGCGGTCATGTAGACGACATCGCCCTCCAGAAGGGCGTTCGCGGTCAGGACCTTTGGGGAAAACGGGCGGGGCATGTCAGGCAAGCTCCTCGGTCAGTCGGGGAAGGGCATTGACGGCGGCGCGGGGTGCGAGGCCATAGAGCAGCACGGCGGGGCCGGTCAGCGCCGCGGCCTCGAGGTCGGCGGCAAGCCGGCCGAGCGTGGTGGCGATGGTCCGCGCCTCAGAGCGGCTGGCGTTCTCGACGGCGGTCACGGGCGTGTCGGCGCGCGCGCCGTGCATCATCAGCCGGCCCTGGATGAAACGCGCGCCCTTCAGGCCCATGTAGATCGCCGCGACCTGTCCGGGGCGGGCGAGACCGCGCCAATCCTGTTCGGCGAAGCCCTTCATGTCATGCCCCGTCAGCAGACGCGCGGCGCTGTTGCGGTCGCGCTTGGTCAGGCTCTGGCCGATCTGCGCCGTGGCGGCGCTGGCC
>JAOARA010000385.1 GCA_025211115.1 Roseicyclus sp.
CCGTCGCATTCGAACACGTCCCAGCCCGCGGCGGCAAAGCGCGCCTTCTGGTCGGTGCGGTCGGCGATCTCGACCTTGCCGTCGATGGTGATGCCGTTGTCGTCGAAGATCAGGACGAGGCGGCTCAGCTCCTGCCGGCCGGCCAGCGCGATGGCCTCGTGGCTGATGCCCTCCATCAGGCAGCCGTCGCCGGCGAAGACGTAGGTGTAATGGTCGAAGAGCTTCTTGCCCCACTTGGCGCGCAGGAACTCTTCGGCCATGGCAAAGCCGACGGCATTGGCGACACCCTGTCCCAGCGGGCCGGTGGTGGTCTCGATCCCCTTGGCGTGGCCGTATTCCGGGTGGCCCGCGGTGATCGCGCCGAGCTGGCGGAAGTTCTTGACCTGCTCCAGCGTCATGTCCTCGTAGCCGGTGAGGTAGAGCAGGCTGTAGAGCAGCATGGAGCCGTGGCCGTTCGACAGGATAAACCGGTCGCGGTCCGGCCAGTCGGGGGCTTTCGCGTCGAATTTCAGGTGCTTCTCGAAGAGAACCGTGGCGATGTCGGCCATGCCCATCGGCATGCCGGAATGGCCGGAGTTCGCCGCCGCGACGGCGTCGAGCGCCAGCGTGCGGATGCAGGCGGCGCGGCGTGCATGATCGGGGTGTTCCTGGGCGAGGGCGGTGAGGTCCATCTTCGGGGTCCTTCCTGTCTGGCAGCCTTTGGCGCAAGGACCAACAGGGTCGCGCGCGCGTTGCGTCGTCTCATAGCAGAGGCGGGGGGGCGCGCAACCTCCAAGGCAGGCGCGCGTGCCATTTGCCGCCCGGAGTGCCGCCGCAACTTTGGAAGGCCTTGCAAATCTGGGGAAAGCACGGTGTTCTAGGCGCAACGAGACGGGGCGCGCGGTGACGTGCCCCGCGCCGACCAGAGCGGGGGCAACGGCAGAGATGGGCGACAACGCCGAGTTTGAGAAACTGACGATGCTCGAGGCGCGGCTGGCGGCTGCGCTGGACCGCATCGCCGTGGGGCTGGGCGAGGCGCAGGCCATGGCCGCGGTCGAGGATCCGGCCTTCACCTCGGGCGCGCTCGAAGACATGCAGATGCGCGTCGAGGCGGCCGAGGCGCGCTCCGCCGCGCTCGAGGCCGAGCTGGGCGCGGGACGCGACGCCGCGGCCGCGCAGGCCTCGCTGATCGCCGAGCGCGATGCGGCCCTGCAGCGCGCCGCCGCGCTCGAGGCCGCGCGCGAAGCCGACCGCGACGAGGCGCAGCGCGCGCTTGCCGCGCAAGAGGCCGAGCTGGCTACGCTGCGCGCAGCCGCGCAATCCGCAAGTGCCCCCACTGACGCCCCCTCGGATGCCGAGGCCGAGGCCACAGCCGCCCTCGAGGCGCAGCTGGCCGAGCTACAGGGCCGGGTGGGGCGCCTGCGCGCGGAACGCGCCGAGGCCCTTGCCCAGCGTGACGAGGCGCGCGACCTCCTCGAGGAGATGCAGGCCTCGACCGGCGTCACGCCGGATGACCGCGTGATGGCGCTGCGTGCCGAGGTGCAGGAGCTGCGCGTCATCAACGAACGCCTCGCCAAGAACCTCGACCGGATGCGCAGCGCGAATGCGAGCGATCCCAAGCTTCTGAACAAGGCGCTGGTCGTCGAGCTGGACGCGCTCAAGGCGATCCGCGCCTCCGAGGCGGCGGAACTGTCGCGCATCCTGTCGGATCTCGAGGGCGGCGCAACCGGGGAGGGCGGACATGCCTGAGGTGGAAATCCAGATCGGCGGCCGGGGCTTCATGGTCGCCTGCCAGGACGGCGAAGAGCCCTTCCTGCAGGCGGCGGCCAAGATGCTCGACACCGAAGCCGCGGTGATCCTCGGCCAGATCGGGCGGATGCCCGCGGACCGGATGCTCCTGATGGCGGGGCTGATGCTGGCCGACAAGACCGCGGCGCTGGAGGACGAGATCAAGGCCCTTCAGGACAAGATCAAGGCGCAGGACAAGGCGCTCGCCTCGGCCGAGGAACGTCTGGCGGACCGCGCGCGGCGCATCGCCGAGCTGCAGGACGCCGGGCCGCGCACCGAACTGCCGGGCCGCTTCACCGACGGGCTGGCCGAGCTGGCCGCCCGCGCCGAAGCCATGGCCGAAGAGATCGAAGCGCGGCGCGGCTAGCGGCCGGCCGCCTCGGAGGGCGTCGAGAAACGCCGGCTGACGGTGATGTTCTGCGAGCGCCAGAGCGGGCCGGGGTCGGTGAAGCCGCCTGTCTCCCTACCGCCCGTCGCGGCGTAGAAGCGGCGCGCGTCGCGGTTTTCGCGGACCACCGAAAGAACCGCCTCGGGCAGGCCGAGGGTGCGCGCCCGATCCAGCCCCGCGCGCAGGAGCGCCGCGCCCAGCCCGATGTCCCGCGCGGCGGGCAGGACGTAGAGATGCCGGATCTCGAGGGCGCTCGGGGGCATCTGTGGCCCCGGCGGGGCCGAAGCTGATCACGCCGAGAAGGCCCGCGTCGCCCTCTGCGACGATCGCGCCGGTCGCCTATTCCGCGCCCGCTGGCGTCCTTCGCCAGTAGGGCAGCCGATGCGCCGCGTCGAGGCGGCGGAGGGCCTCGGGCGGGGCGAGATGGCGGTAGGTTTCACGCCACACCGAGACGTGGAGCCGGGCGAGGTTTTCCGCGTCGTCGGGCCGTCCGGGGCGCAGGATCGGGGCGGGCGCCTTGTGCATGGCGCAAGCCCGCGTCAGTCGAGAAGCGCGGGCAGAAGCCGCGCGACCTCGTCGCGCGGATGGGTTAGGGCGCTCTTGTCCTCGCCGGGGTAGACGCGCGCGCGCACGGCTGTGGGCAGCGGCTTGGGGTGCAGCAGGTGGACGCGCAGCGGGAACTTCGCCGGCTCGGCCTGCCACGACTGCACCAGCGCGCGCTGCGCGGCCTTGCACATGCCGTAG
>JAOARA010000386.1 GCA_025211115.1 Roseicyclus sp.
GACCTCGCCCGACCTGAAGATCGCCACCGTCTACGTCATGCCGCTGGGCGGCGGCGGGCGCGAGGATGCGATCCAGGCGCTGAAGCGCAACCGCGGCGAGCTGCGGCGGCTGATCATGCGCGAGATGACGCTGAAGTTCGCACCCGACCTGCGCTTCGTCATCGACGAGAGCTTCGACCGGATGGACGAGACCCGCGCGCTTTTCCAGCGCGAGGACGTGCGCCGCGACATCGAGGGCGGCAGCGACGAGAGCGGCGACGGGGAGCCGGAGGGCGAGGCGTGATCCGCGCGCTGGTCCTGGCCCTGGCGCTGTCCGCGGGACAGGCCGCCGCGGCCTGCGACGAGGTGGTGTTCGACGGCGCATCCTTCACCGCCTGCCGGATCGACCTGTCGCAGACGGAAACGCGGCTGTTCCTGCGCGATGCCGAGGGCGCGATCTACGGCAGTTTCGGCCGGGTCGAGGCCGCACTGCCGCCCGGCAAGCGGCTGGGTGTGGCGATGAACGCGGGCATGTTCCACGACGACCGCTCGCCCGTCGGTCATTATGTCGAGAACGGCGTCGAGGAGATGCGCATCATCACCTCGGACGGGCCGGGCAACTTCGGTCTGTTGCCGAACGGGGTGCTGTGCCTGTCGGAGGGCCGCGCCCGGATCGTCGAAAGCCGCACCTTCGCCGAAGCGCCGCCCGCCTGCCGTGACGCCACGCAATCGGGGCCGATGCTGGTGATCGACGGCGCGCTGCACCCGCGGTTCCTGCCCGACGGGACAAGCCGCAACATCCGCAACGGCGCGGGCGTGGACGAGAGCGGGCAGATCCTGCACCTCGTGATCTCGGACGAGCCGGTGAATTTCCACCATTTCGCGCGGTTCTTCCGCGATCACCTGGGCGTGCCGCAGGCGCTGTATTTCGACGGGCGGGTGTCGCGGCTCTATGCGCCCGAGATGGGGCGCGCGGATATCGGCCTGCCCATCGGGCCGATCATCGGCACGGTGGTTGACGCCGCGCCCGCGGATGGGTAGCCCGCCCGTCTCGCAGCCAACGGAGGGCGGATCATGGGGCGCAAGCGCAAGGGACGTGACGTTTCGGGCTGGGTGCTGGTCGACAAGCCCGCGGGCGTGACCTC
The DNA here is from genome assembly GCA_025211115.1 of Roseicyclus sp. GTDB lineage: Bacteria > Pseudomonadota > Alphaproteobacteria > Rhodobacterales > Rhodobacteraceae > Roseicyclus. Next base: position 1,125 of record JAOARA010000386.1, read on the forward strand.
GACCGCGGTCGTGAACAAGCTGCGCTGGGCCTTCGACGCGAAGAAGGCGGGCCATGCCGGCACGCTCGACCCCGAGGCGACGGGCATGTTGCCGGTGGCGCTGGGCGAGGCGACCAAGACCATCGCCTACCTGGGCGATGCGCTGAAGGGCTATGACTTCACCGCGCGCTGGGGGGCGTCGACCACCACCGATGACGCCGAGGGCGAGGTTCTCGAGACCTCGGACACGCGCCCGGACGAGGCCGCCATCCGCGCCGCCCTGCCGCGGTTCATCGGCGATATCCGGCAGGTGCCGCCGCAATTCTCGGCGGTGAAGGTGGACGGCGAACGCGCCTATGACCTTGCCCGCGAGGGCGAGGTGATGGAGCTGGCCGCGCGCGATCTGCATGTCGACACGCTGGAACTGGTCTCGATCCCCGATGCCGACCATGCCGAGCTGCATTTCGTCTGCGGCTCGGGCGGCTACGTGCGCGCCATCGCGCGTGACCTGGGCGCGGTGCTGGGCTGTCTGGGCCATGTGCTGCGGCTGCGGCGGACCTGGGTCGGGCCCTTCGACATCGAAGAGGCGGTGACGATGGACCGGATCGAGGCGCTGGCGAAGACGCCCGAGATCGACGCGCTGCTGCGCCCTGTCGCGCTGGGGTTGTCGGACCTGCCCGAGCTGAAGACGACCGAGGTGGGGGCCGCGCGGCTGCGCAACGGCAATCCCGGCCAGGTGCTGCCGGGCGCTGTGGAGTATGGCGACCTGGCCTGGGCCTCGGCGGATGGGGTGCCGGTGGCGGTGGGCCGGTTCCGGGCGGGCGAGCTGCACCCGGACCGGGTGTTCAACCTGTGACGGCCCCGGCGCAGGGGATTGCGGCGGCCCGCGGTGACATGAGGCGGCGATGATCACGCGACACCACCAGAAGGGCGATGCGGCCTCGGTGGCCGAGTATTCCGACTGCGAGGCCTATCGCTACACGCTCACGCGGGTCTGGGAGCCGGAGGGGCGGCGCGCGGCCTTTGTCATGCTCAACCCTTCGACCGCGACCGAGCTGCAGAACGACCCCACCGTCGAACGCTGCGAGCGGCGCGCGCGGGCCTTGGGGTTCGGCGCGTTCCGGGTGCTCAACATCTTTGCCTGGCGCGCGACCGATCCGCGCGACATGCGCGCGGCGGCCGATCCGGTGGGGCCGCTGAACGACGCGGCGATCCTTGCCGCGCCGGGCTGGGCGGACCAGGTGATCTGCGCCTGGGGCACCCACGGGGCCCATCTTGGCCGGGGGGCGCAGGTCGAGGCGATGCTGCGCGGCCTGGACGTGCCGCTGTTTCACCTCGGGTTGAGCCAGGCGGGGCATCCCAAGCACCCGCTCTACATCGGCTATCACGTCCAGCCGCAGCCGTGGGAGCCGGTGCCGCCGGGTGCCGCCTAGGCCGGGTCCGGCGCGGCGGAGACGGTCACCGCGCGCAGCGTGATCGCCGCGGGGTCGAGGCCCTGGCCGCCGGTCACGTTCAGGATGACCTGCCCGTCGAACAGGATATGCGCGCCGGTGCCATCGGCGAAATCCTCGACCGTGATCCGCGGGTCGGGGTCGGCCTCGGGGTTGTAGAGCACCTCGATCCGGTCTTGCGTCGGGTCGAAATCGGTGACCTGCCCGACCGCGGCGGTGGCAGCGCCCTCGGCCCCCGTGCCGGTCTCGAGGTGGCTGCCGACGAGAAAGCTGTCGGCCCCTTCGCCGCCGGTGGCGGTGTCGCCCGCGCCGATCAGGATCGCGTCATCGCCCGCGCCGCCGTCCAGCGTATCGCCCGCGTCGGTGTCGCGGGGGCCGGTCGCGCCGTCGGTGCCGAAGGTGCCGTCCAGCGTGTCGTTGCCCGCGCCGCCCGACAGCGTGTCGGCGCCGAAGCCACCCTGCAGGCGATCGTCGCCCGCGCCACCGGCAAGGGCATCGTCGCCGTCGCCGCCGAAGAGCATGTCGCCCCCGTCGCCGCCGTCGAGCGCGTCGTTGCCGTCATCGCCGGACAGGAAATCGGTGCCGTCGCCGCCTGCGAGCGTGTCGTCGCCCGTGTCGCCGTAGATCTCGTCGGCCCCGGCTGCGCCGGAGAGGCTGTCATTGCCTTCGTTGCCGAAGAGCGCGTCCTGCCCCGCGCCGCCGGTCAGGGTGTCGTCGCCGAAGCTGCCGGTGAAGGCATCCTCGGTGACCGGGCCGAGCTGGTCGGCCATCTCGACGCGGGCGCGGAGCAGATCGTCGGGGGTGCCGCCGTCGAGCATCGGATCGGGCTGCGGGTCCCTGGGGCCGTCCGGCTCCTCCGGGTCCCTGGGGGCGACCGGTGTTTCAGGGGGATCCTCGGGGGGCTCTTCCGCGTCGGTGCCGTCCGCGGCCTCCTCCGCGGTGGCGGGGAGAAGGGCGTCGCCCGTGTCGAGCAGGATGTCGGAGAGCGACAGGGCCTCGGTGCCCTGAAGCATCGCCACGGCGACGCCATCGGCGCTGACGAGGGTCATCCCCTCGTGCGAGGTGCTGTCGATGCCGATCCGGGGCGGTTCGGTGGTCCCGTCGATCTCGATCACGAGGTGATCGACGCCCGGCTCGAAATCGGTGACGACCGGCGGGCTGCCCGACGCGTCGGGCGTGCCGTCGAGGCGGAAGACATCCGCCCCCGCGCCGCCGGTCACGCGGTCTTCGGGCGCAAGGCGCAGGATGTCGTCGCCGTCGCCGCCGTCGAGCGTGTCGGCCCCCGCGCCGCCGTCCAGGCTGTCCGCGCCCGCCTCGCCCATGAGGCTGTCGTCGCCCGCCTCGCCGTGGAGCGTGTCGTCGCCCGCGCCCGCGGCGAGGGTGTCGGCGTCCTCCGTGCCGAAGAGCAGGTCGGCCAGGGCCGACC
>JAOARA010000387.1 GCA_025211115.1 Roseicyclus sp.
CCACCTCGGCCGAAGCCGCCTGCGGCGTCTCGATATCCGCCATCAGGGCCGAAAGGCCCCGCCCCAATCCGGTTCTTTCGCGCCGCTTGACCATCAGGCCGACTCCTTCCGTTTCGCATGCCGCGCCAAGACTTCCTCGGCCAGGTCGATATACGCCTGGCTCCCCTTGGACGACGGGTCATAGGCCAGCACGGGAAGCGCGTAGGATGGCGCCTCACTCAGGCGGACGTTGCGCGGAATGCGGGTGTTCAGCACCAGCTCGCCCAGCGTGCCGCGGGCATCTTCCTCGACCTGCTGGCTCAGGTTGTTGCGCTGGTCATTCATCGTCAGCACCACGCCCTCGATCCTGAGACCGGGGTTCGCCGTCTCGCGCACGTCGCGCAGCGTCAGCATCAGTTGCGACAGCCCCTCGAGCGCGAAAAACTCGGCCTGAAGCGGAACCAGCACCGCATCTGACGCGACAAGCGCGTTGACCGTCAGCAAACTCAGCGAGGGCGGACAATCGATCAGGACGTAATCATAGGCCGCCAGACCATCGGTCCGCAGCGCGTCCTTGAGCAGGAAAATCCGGTTCTCGTGCTGCCCAAGCTCGACATCGGTCGAGCTGAGGTCCGTGGTGCCCGGCGCGATATCCAGCCGCTCGACCCCCGTCTTGCGGATCACCGAGGACAAGGGCGCTTCTTCGTGCAGCAACTCGTAGGTGGTGTTGTCGCGGTCGCGCGCCGAGATGCCAAGGCCGGTCGAGGCGTTGCCCTGCGGGTCGAGATCGACGATCAGCACGCGTTCGCCCAGATGCGCGAGGGCCGCGCCGAGGTTGATCGCGGTTGTCGTCTTGCCGACCCCGCCCTTCTGGTTGGTGATCGCTATGATCCTCGGGGCGGAGGGCTCAGACATGGCGGAGGTTTTCCAGTTTGAGAAGGACCGCATCGGCATCGGTGACGCTGGGCACGGTCGTCACGTCCATGTGCCAGTCGCGCCGCGCGGTTTCAAGCTCCTCGGCGTGGCGGGCGCCTTTCTGGAACAGGCAGATGCCGCCGGGTGACAGGTGCGGCAAGGCGTAGGCGCAAAGCGTGGCCAGCGGCGCAAGGGCACGGGCGCTGACAATATCCGAATTGGACGGGCGCGCATCCTCGACCCGGCGGGTCAGAACACCGACGTTCACGCCCATCTGTCGCGCCGTTTCGCGCAGGAAAGCCCCCTTGCGAAGGTCGGATTCGACCAGCGTAACCTGAAGCTCGGGCCGTTTTTCCGCGGCGATGGCCGCGCAGACAAGGCCGGGGAACCCGCCGCCGCTGCCGAAGTCGATCCAGCGCGTCGCGGATTCGGGCACCTGGTCAAAGACCTGCGCGCTGTCGAGGATGTGGCGCAGCCAAAGCTGCGGCAGTGTCGTGGGCGAGACGAGGTTGATCGCCCCCTGCCATTTCGTCAGGAGCTGGGCGTAAAGCTCCAACCGTTCGATTGTTTCACGTGAAACACGCGCGGCCAGCGCCGCCTTTGCGTCATCCTCGGTCATGCGCGGCGGCGCTCATCCTGGCGGATGCGCGTGAGAATCAGCGCAAGCGCCGCGGGCGTCATCCCGTCGATCCGCCCCGCCTGCGCCAGCGTTCGCGGGCGGATACGCTCCAGCTTGCCGCGCAACTCGTTCGACAGGCCGCCGATCTCGCCATAGGCGAGCGCGTCGGGAATCACCTGGTGCTCATCCCGACGCAGCGCCTCGGCATCGCGGGACTGGCGATCGACATAGGTTTTATACAGCGCCTCGATGGCCAGCTGCTCACGAATCTCGGGCTGCATCTCGTCCAGCTCGGGGATGAGCGACGACAGATCGGCAGGCGTGACATCTGGAAAAGCCAGCAATTCCATACCGTTACGACGCTGACCATCCTGGTTGATGGTGATGCCCGTCTCGGCCACCTCGCGCGGGGTGAACCGCGCATTTGCAAGAATCGTGCGCCCGGCCTCCAACCGCTCCATCTTGTCGCCGAAGGCGGCGCGACGTGTCTCGTCGATCAGGCCAAGCCCATCGGCCAGCGCGGTCAGCCGCTGGTCGGCGTTATCCGCGCGCAGCGTCAGGCGATACTCGGCGCGCGAGGTGAACATGCGATAGGGTTCGCTCACACCGCGGGTGACCAGATCGTCGATCAGCACGCCAATGTAAGCATCGGACCGACCAAGGATCACCGGCCCCTCCCCCCGCGCCTGTCGGGCGGCGTTCAGGCCGGCCATCAGCCCCTGCGCTGCGGCCTCCTCGTAGCCGGTGGTGCCGTTGATCTGCCCGGCAAGGAACAGCCCGCGCAGCGCGGGAAGCTCGAGCGAGGCGTCAAGCGACTGCGGATCGACGTAATCGTATTCGATGGCATAGCCCGGTTGCAGGATCTCGGCCTGTTCCAAACCGGCGATGGAGTGGACGTAGTCCGCCTGCACATCCTCGGGCAGCGAGGTCGAGATGCCGTTGGGATAGACGACATCGCTGTCCAACCCCTCCGGCTCGAGAAAGATCTGGTGCGAGGTCTTGTCCGCGAAGCGCACGACCTTGTCCTCGATCGAGGGGCAATAGCGCGGGCCGACGCCCTCGATATGGCCGCCATACATCGCGGAACGCGACAGGTTGGCGGCGATGATCTCATGCGTGTTCGCATTGGTGTGCGTGATCCCGCAGGAGATTTGCCGCACCGAAGGCGCACGCGACAGGAAGGAGAACAGCGTCGGATCATCATCGCCCGGCTGCATCTCCAGCCCGTCCCAAGCGATGGAGGACGACCGAAGGCGTGGCGGCGTGCCAGTCTTGAGCCGCCCGAGCGGAAGCGCCAGCGCGTCGAGGCGTTCAGCCAGGCGTTGCGACGGGCGGTCGCCCATGCGCCCCCCCTCCATCCGGCGGTCACCGATATGGATGACGCCGCGCAGGAAGGTGCCGGTCGTCAGCACGACCGCGGCAGTCGGCAGCTCGCTGTCATCGGCAAGGCGCACACCGGCGATGCGGCCAGCGTCGACCATCAGGTCGGCGACCTCTCCCTCGATGATCGAGAGATTGGGTTGATCGGCCAGCAAATCCTGGATCGCGGCGCGATAGAGCGCGCGGTCGGATTGGGTGCGCGGCCCCCGAACGGCCGGCCCCTTGCGGCGGTTCAGCAAGCGGAACTGGATACCGGAGCGGTCCGCGGCCAGGCCCATGATCCCGCCCATCGCGTCGATCTCGCGCACGAGATGCCCCTTGCCGAGGCCCCCGATGGCCGGGTTGCAGGACATCACGCCGATCTTCGCGCGCTCCATCGTGACAAGAGCGGTGCGGGCACCTGCGCGGGCAGCGGCATGGGCGGCTTCGGCACCCGCATGGCCGCCGCCGATCACGATGACGTCGAAACGCTCATGTTTCACGTGAAACACCTTTCACTTGCCGATGCAGAACTGCGCAAAGATTTCGCCGAGGACGGCCTCTACATCTACACGCCCGATCAACGAGTCAAGCGCGGCCAATCCGTCGCGCAGGTGATAGGCGATGATCTCGGCCCCCTCGCCCGCGGTAAAGGCGCGCTCGGCCAGTGTCAGCGCGCCACGCGCCGTCTGCATCGCCTGCCGGTGGCGGTCGTGGCTGGCGACGGTTCCTTCGGTCACGCGCTCGCCCAGCCGATCCGCAACATCCGACAGGATGCGGTCAACGCCGTCGCCGGTCAGGCCCGACACCCCCTCCCCCGTCAGGTCGGCCTTGGTGCGATAGGTCAGGTCGATCTCCAGCCCCGGATCGAACGGCGCGCCTTGTGCCGTGCCGTCCTGCAGCAGGATGCGCAGGTCGGCCAAAGCCGCCCGTTCCCGTGCGCGGGCGACGCCGATCTGTTCAAGCCGGTCCTCGGACTCGCGCAGGCCCGCCATGTCGAGGAAGGTCACCGGCAACCCCTGCAGGTCAACTCGCACCTCGAGGATATCGCGCGTGGTCCCCGCAATCTCGGAGGTTATGGCGATCTCGCGGCCCGCGATGCGGTTGAGCAGCGTGGATTTCCCAGCGTTCGGCGGGCCGACGATGGCGACCTCGAACCCGTTGCGCAGTTTTTCGGCACCGTCAAATCCGGAAAGCTGGCCGTCGATGGCCGTGATCACGCCATGGATCAGCGCGCCGACCTCGGGCGAGACATCAACGGGCACCTCTTCGTCGGCGAAGTCGATGGTCGCTTCGATCAGCGCGGCGGCGCGCAGCAGGTCGCGGCGCGTGTCCTCGACAAAGCTGCGCATCGCGCCGGTGAACAGGGATTGCGCCTGTTTCCGCTGCCCCTCGGTTTCGGCGGCGATCAGGTCGGACAGGCCTTCGACCTGCGCGAGATCGAGGTTGCCGTTGAGAAGCGCGCGCCGGGTGAATTCGCCCGGCTCCGCCATGCGGGCAAGCCCGGTGGCGGCAATCGCCGCCTCGACCGCGCGGATCACCGCGATACTGCCGTGCGTTTGCAGCTCGACCGTGTCCTCGCCCGTGAAACTGCGCGGCGCGTCGAAGCGCAGGACAAGCGCCTCGTCCAGAACGGCGCCCGATGCGTCACGAAGCGCGCGCAAGGCGAACCGCCCCGGTCCCGGCAGATCACCGGCCAGCCGCTGCGCGACCTGATGCGCTTCGGGGCCCGAGATGCGGAGAACGGCCACGCCCGATTTCCCCCGGGCGGTGGCCAGGGCGAAAATCGTCTGCATCGGCCCTGCCCCTTACGCGTTCATCGAATCGAAGAATTCGGAGTTCGTCTTGGTCTGCTTGAGCTTCGAAATCAGGAACTCGATGGCGTCGGTCGTGCCCATCGGATTCAGGATACGCCGCAGGACATAGGTTTTCTGCAGGTCCGACTTGTCGACCAGCAGATCCTCTTTCCGGGTGCCCGACTTGAGAATGTCCATCGCCGGGAAGACGCGCTTGTCGGCGACCTTGCGGTCCAGCACGATCTCGCTGTTGCCGGTGCCCTTGAATTCTTCGAAGATCACTTCGTCCATCCGGCTGCCGGTGTCGATCAGCGCGGTGGCGATGATGGTGAGCGAGCCGCCCTCTTCGATGTTGCGCGCCGCGCCGAAGAACCGCTTGGGGCGCTGCAGCGCGTTGGCGTCCACACCGCCGGTCAGAACCTTGCCCGAGGACGGAACCACCGTGTTGAAGGCGCGGCCAAGGCGCGTGATCGAATCGAGAAGGATCACGACGTCGCGCTTGTGCTCGACAAGGCGCTTGGCCTTTTCGATCACCATCTCGGCCACGGCGACGTGGCGCGTTGCGGGTTCGTCGAAGGTCGAGGAAATCACCTCGCCCTTCACGCTGCGCTGCATGTCGGTGACTTCTTCCGGGCGCTCGTCGATCAGAAGAACGATCAGGTAGCACTCCGGATGGTTCTTCTCGATCGAGGTGGCGATGTTCTGCAGCAGCACCGTCTTGCCGGTGCGCGGCGGCGCCACGATAAGAGAACGCTGGCCCTTCCCGATGGGCGCGACCAGGTCGATGATCCGGGCCGAGCGATCCTTGATCGTCGGATCCTCGATTTCCATCTTCAGACGCTCGTCCGGGTAGAGCGGCGTCAGGTTGTCAAAGGCAACCTTGTGGCGCGCGCGCTCGGGATCCTGGAAGTTGATCGCCTGCACCTTCACCAGCGCGAAATACCGCTCGTTGTCGCGCGGCGCGGTCATCACGCCCTCGACCGTGTCGCCGGTGCGCAAGCTGTGCTGGCGGATCATGTCGGGGCTGACGTAGATGTCATCGGGGCCCGGCAGGTAGTTGGCTTCGGGCGAGCGCAGGAAGCCGAACCCGTCCTGAAGCACCTCGAGCACACCGTCGCCGGAGATTTCCCAGCCCTCATCCGCGCGTTCGCGCAGGATCTCGAACATCATCTCGCCCTTGCGCATGGTCGAGGCGTTCTCGATCTCAAGCTCCTCTGCCATCGCCAGCAGGTCCTTGGGAGACTTGGCTTTCAGATCGGCCAGCTTCAGCGTCATCGCGGTCATGGGAACATCCTGTCGCAGGGCGGCCCGAAGGGGGCGGTCCTGTCTGTCATCATCGGTCGGAAGATGCGCTTTCGGACGAAAGGCCTGTTTCGTCTATGTCTCGGCCTTCTGTCTGTCAAGCTTGGTGCTTGAGGCGGTCAAGAGTCATAAAAAAATAAGAATATAGAAAGATTGTTGTGTCTTTAGGACCGTGAGAAAGCCGGAAAACCCGGTTCGTCACAGGTTACCCCCAGTCTTGTCCCGGCGGCGAAGATTATTCACCGCAGCGGGGAACAGAACCTGAAGAAGCAGGAAATCTTTATTTTATTCAGATATTTACGAAGCCGGCAGACTGTGGAGGATCCGGGGAAAACCGTGGATGGTCCGCGTCATCCGCCGCAGCTCAACAGCGTGGCGTGAATGTCTTGTCCCCGTGGACAACCGCCGGAGCGGAACTGCGAAACCACCGCTGCGAGGGGGAGCTTTCCAGCAGCCGCGAGTCATCAACCGGATTGTCGGCCACAACTCCCCTCCGTTATGCACAGACCTATGGACAAGACATTCGCGCCCGACGGGCCCCTGACCCTCGCCTCGGCTTCGGCCATCCGCCGTCAGTTGCTGGAAACGGCGGGTGTTCCGCTGTCGATTCGTCCCGCCCGCATCGACGAGGGCGCGATCCGCGACGCGCTGCTGGCCGAGGCCGCGCACCCGCGCGACGTTGCCGACGCGCTGGCCGAGTTCAAGGCGCGCAAGGTCGCCGGAGAGGGGTTGACGCTGGGCTGCGACCAGGTGCTCGCGCTCAAGAGCGCGATCTTCGAAAAGCCCGACAGCCGCGAGATGGCGAAGGATCAGCTGTCGCGCCTGTCGGGGCAGACGCATCACCTGTATTCCGCGGCGGTCATATACGACGGGGCCGAGCCCGCCTGGCGGCATGTCGGGCTGGCGCGCATGACGATGCACAGCCTGACCGAGCCCGAGATCGACGCCTATCTCGACCGCGCCTGGCCCGAGGTGGCCAGCTCGGTCGGGGCTTACCAGGCGGAAAGCATCGGCGCGCGGCTGTTCAGCCGGATAGACGGCGACTGGTTTTCCGTGCTTGGGTTGCCCCTGCTCGACATCTGTTCGTTCTTGCGATTGCGTGGTTGGAGATTGACATGATCCGTCCCGAGATTCCGCTGGCCGGCGTGATCGGTGATCCGATTGCGCATTCCCTGTCGCCGAAGCTGCACGGGCACTGGTTGCGCCGATACGGTCTGCGCGGGCATTACGTGCCGCTGCACATCACCCATGCCAACCTTGCCGATGCGTTCCAGATGCTGCCGCACATGGGCTTCGTCGGGGTTAACGTCACGATTCCGCACAAGGAATACGTGTTGTCGCTGGCCACGACGGTCACCGACAGGGCCGCCTTGATCGGTGCCGCCAACACCATCAGTTTCATGTCGGACGGCCGCATCCAGGCCGACAACACCGACGGGCAGGGGTTCTTGTCGAACATTCGCCAGAGCCTGCCGGGTTGGACGGCGTCGAACGGGCCTGCGCTGGTGCTGGGTGCGGGCGGCGCGGCCAAGGCGATCGTCTCGGCGCTGATCTCGGACGGGGCGCCGCGGGTGATCGTGGCAAACCGGACGCGCGCGCGCGCGGATGCGTTGAAGGATCAGTTCGGCGCACGGGTCGAGCCGCAGGATTGGACGCGCATTTCCGATTTCGTGCCGGACTGCGCGCTGATCGTGAACACCACCTCGCTGGGGATGGACGGGCAGCCGCCGCTGTCGCTGAACCTGTCGCGGGTGTCGCCGCTGACCGTGGTGACGGATATCGTCTACAAACCGCTCGAAACCGACCTTCTGCGCGCCGCGCGCGAGGCCGGGTGCGAGACCATCGACGGGCTGGGCATGCTGCTGCACCAGGCGGTGCCGGGGTTCGAACGCTGGTTCGGCTATACGCCGCTGGTGGATGACGACTTGCGCCGGGCGGTGCTGGCGGAATGACCCATCGGCTTGGGCTGACCGGCTCCATCGGCATGGGCAAGTCCACGACGGCGCAGATGTTCCGCGACCATGGCGTGCCGGTCTGGGATGCCGACGCGGCGGTGCATCGCCTTTACGCGCCGGGCGGCGCGGCGGTTGCGCCGGTCTCGGCGCTGTGTCCCGACGCGCTCGAGGGCGGCGGGGTCAGCCGCGACAGGCTGAAGGCGGCGCTTGCGAAAGACCCTGAATTGCTGGGCAGGCTCGAACAGGTGGTGCATCCGCTGGTGGCCGAGGATCGCCGCGCCTTTCTGGCGGCCCATGGCGATGCCGCGCTGGTCGTGCTGGACATCCCCCTGCTGTTCGAGACGGGGCATGCCGATGTCGACAGCGTTCTGGTCGTCAGCACCGACCCCGAGACGCAGCGCGCCCGTGTCCTTGCGCGCCCCGGCATGACCGCGGAGATGCTGGACCGCATCCTTGCGCGGCAGATGCCCGATGCCGAGAAACGCGCGCGCGCGGATCACGTGATCGAGACGAAGACGCTGGAAACTACCCGCGCCGCCGTGGCAGACCTGATCGAGACCCTGACCCAAGCGGAGCGGCCCGATGCGTGAGATCGTCCTCGACACCGAAACCACCGGCCTCGACCCGTTCGACACGCCCGCGCACCGGATCGTCGAGATCGGCGCGGTCGAGCTGTGGAACCAGGTGCCGACCGGCAAGACCTACCACCAATATATCAACCCCGAGCGCGACATGCCGTCCGAGGCGTTCGCCGTGCATGGCATCGGCGAGGAGTTCCTGGCCGACAAGCCGCGCTTTGCCCAGGGCGCGCAGGCCTTTCTCGAGTTCCTCGGCGATGCGCGCATGGTGATCCACAACGCCAGTTTCGACATGCGGTTCCTGAACGCGGAGCTGGAATGGGCGGGGTATCCGACCCTGCCAGACAATCGCGCGCTGGACACGCTGATGATCGCGCGGCGAAAGTTTCCCGGCTCGCCCGCATCGCTGGATGCGCTGTGCCGCCGGTTCGGCATCGACAACTCGAACCGCACGCTGCACGGCGCGCTTCTCGACTCCGAGATCCTGGCCGATGTCTACCTGGAACTGACCGGCGGGCGTCAGCCCGATTTCGCGCTGTCCACGGGCGGCGGCCGGAACCGCGCGGATACCGCGGCCGCCGAGTGGCGCCCGCGCCCGCGGCCCACGCCCCTCCCCTCCCGCGTGACGGAAGAGGAACGCGCCGCCCATGCCGCCTTCGTGGCGGAGCTGGGGGACGGCGCGCTCTGGTCGAAACAGGGATAGATCAGGCGTCGGCCTTGGGGGCCGCCGCGGCGCGCTGCGCCAGCTGCTGACGGTAGAGCGCCAGGAAGTCGATCGTGTCGAGGTTCAGCGGCGGGAAGCCGCCGTCGCGGGTCACGTCCGAGACGATGCGGCGCACGAAGGGGAACAGCATCCGCGGGCATTCGATCAGAAGGAACGGGTGCAGCTGCTCGTTGGTGACATTCTCGACCTTGAAGATGCCGCCATATTCCAGCTCGAGCAGGAAGACCGACTGCGGCGTCTCTTCCTTGGTCTTGCTTTCGACCTTGAGCTTCATGATGACGTCATACTGATCGTCGGTCTCGCGCTTGCGCGCGTCGAGCGCGACCTGCACCTGGATGTCGGGCTGCGCGTTGGTCTTGAGCGCCTTCTGCGCCGCGATGTTCTCGAAGGACATGTCGCGCACGAACTGGCCGAGGATCTGCAGCTTGGGCAGAACCGGCTGGGCGTCGGACGCTGCGGCGGTTGCGGGCGAGGTGCTCCCGTTGGTATCGGACATTTTCGTCTCCAGACGTCAGGATATGTTGCCGCGGGGTCTAGCAGCCCCGGTCAGGGTGCTCAATGCCTCGTCCAGCCCGAGGGGCCGTTGCGCGGCGGCTCGTCCACATCCTCGACGGTGTAGCTGACGTCGATCACCTCGTCGCGCGGGTGCGGCGGGTGGCCGGGCCGCTGGCCGCCCATCGACATGCCGCGGACCTGGACGCGCTTCCTGAGTTCGCGCAGCACGATGTTGCGCACCGCGGGCACCAGCAACGCGAAACCGACGGCGTCGGTGAAAAAGCCCGGCGTCAGCAACAGGGCGCCGGAAAACAGGATCATGGCGCCATGCGCCAGCGGTTCGGTCGGGTCATGCAGCGTTTCGAAGCTGCTGCGCAGCCGTGCCAGCGCCAGCGCCCCCTGCGAGCGCACCAGCGCCGTCCCCGCGACCGCCGTCAGAACCACGATCAGCAAGGTCGGCCACAGGCCGATGGCCCCGCCCACCTGGATGAACAGGCCGATCTCGATCAGCGGCACGAGGAGAAAGGCGAGAAACAGCCACATGAACCGGCTCCGTCAGCTTGGGCGCGTCACCGCGCGGTCGAAAGGCGGGCCACGGTCATGGACTTGACCCGACCCCTGCCTTACATATGTGCCTTGCGATATCGATTAACAGAACCCCGACGCGCTTTCGAGGATCCTTCATGAACTCGTCCCTCCTGTCCTTGCTGGTGCTTGCCGGCATAGCGATCTTCCTCATCCTGCGGCTGCGCAGCGTGCTCGGGACGCGTGAAGGTTACGAGAAACCGGCAGCGCCGCGCCCTGCCCCCGGCGACACGCGCCGCCGCGACTTCGAGGTGATCGAGGGCGGCCCCGACCGCGACATCACCGCTCATGTCGAGGATGGCAGCGCAAGCGCCCGCGCACTGGCCGCGATGAAGCTGGCCGAGCCGGGCTTTTCCGTGTCCGAGTTCCTGCAGGGTGCCCGCGGTGCCTATGAAATGATCCTCATGGCCTTCGAGAATGGTGACGTGGACGAGCTGCGCCCGTTCCTCGCCGATGACGTGATGGAGACCTTCGAGACCGTGATCCGCCAGCGCCAGGAGCAGGGGCTGACCATCGAGGCGTCCTTCATCGGGGTGCGTGAACTGGCCCTCGACAGCGCCAGCTTCGACCGGGCGACCGGTGTGGGCGAGATTACCGTGCGCTTCGTGGGCGAGCTGACCTCGGTGGTCAAGAATGCCGACGGCCAGGTCATCGAGGGCGATCCGAACGAGATCAAGCGCCAGCGCGACGTCTGGACTTTTGCCCGCAACATGGGCGCCGACGATCCCAACTGGGAACTGGTCGCCACCGACGGATGAGCGATGCGCGGGCTCGCTGCGATCCTTGGCGCCTGCCTTTCCGTCTTGGCATCCATCGGGCCCGCCATGTCTGAAGAAACCGTCGAACTGCTGTCCTTTTCCGACCTCGACGGGTGGGCCGAGGATGACCATGCCGCGGCCCTTTCCGTGTTCCGCGGCACCTGTGCCGATCTCGACGATCCCGAGTGGCGTCCGATCTGTGCCTTTGCCGAAGCCGCCGCCGATCCGCGCAGCTTTTTCGAGCTGTTCTTTCGCCCCGTCCTGATCGGGGGCGATGCCCCTGCCCTGTTCACCGGTTATTACGAGCCCGAGCTGGACGGCTCGCTCAGGCCGACGGCGCGGTTTCGCTACCCGGTCTACCGTGTTCCGCCCGAAGCGCGGGATGGCCAATGGGTCAGCCGCCGCGAGATCGAGGAGGGCGGCCTGCTCGAGGGGCGCGGCCTCGAGATTGCCTGGGTCGATGACCCGGTCGAGCTGTTCTTCCTCCAGGTGCAGGGATCGGGGCGCATCCGGCTGCCGGACGGCTCGGTGATCCGCGTGGGCTATGGCGGGCGCAACGGCCAGCCCTACCGCTCCATCGGGCAGGAGCTGGTGCGCCGCGGCATCTACCAGCCGCACCAGGTTTCGGCGCAGGTGATCCGCGCCTGGGTGCGGCGCAATCCGGCCGAAGGGCGCGAATTGCTGTATCACAACCCCTCCTACATCTTCTTCCGCGAGGTCGAGATCAGCGATCCGGGCCTTGGCCCGCTGGGGGCGATGAACCGCTCGATCACGCCGCTCAGGACCATCGCGGTCGACCCGCTGCACACGCCTTTGGGCGCGCCCGTCTGGATCGAGAAGGACGGCGCAGGGCCGATGCGCCGCCTGATGGTCGCGCAGGACACCGGCGGGGCGATCCGCGGCGCGCAGCGCGCCGATATCTTCTTCGGCTTCGGCGATGCGGCGGGTGAGGCCGCGGGCACGATCCGCGATCCGGGGCGGATGGTGGTTCTGTTGCCCATCGAGCTGGCGCATCGACGCGCGCCGGACGCCTGAGCCGTGGCGCGCCGCGGAAAGAAGGGCCTGAGCGCCGACGACCGGGAGCTGTGGAACCGCGTGACCCAAAGCGCGACGCCGCTCGACCGCTCGCGCCTGCGCCCCGGTCTGCCCGAGACGCCGGGCGCGAAACCGCCGCCCCAGCCCAAGCCCAAATCCTCCGATCCCGCCGGTGACCGGCTGCAGTCCTTTCGCGTCGGTGAAAAGGCGACGCAGGTCGCCCACCCGCCTCAGCCCGTGCGCGACCTGTCGGCCCGGCTGGCGCAAGCGCCCGTCCGAATGGATCACGGCACGCATCGCAAGATGCTGCGCGGCAAGCTGTCGCCCGAGGCGCGGATCGACCTGCATGGCATGACGCTGGCCCAGGCGCATCCGGTGCTGATGCGCTTCATCCTCGAGGCCCATGCGTCGGGCAAGCGGCTGGTTCTCGTCATCACCGGCAAGGGCAAGGACCGCGACGAGGGCGGGCCGATCCCCGTCCGCCGCGGCATCCTGCGCCACCAGGTGCCCGGCTGGCTGCACGCGCCGCCGCTGGGCGCGCTTGTCCTCGAGATCCGCGAGGCGCATCTGCGCCACGGCGGCGGCGGGGCCTATTACGTCTATCTCAGGAAGGGCCGCTGACGGCCCCCCGGTTTACAGAACGTACCGGCTGAGGTCCGTGCTCCGCGTCAACTCGCCCAGGTTGGTCTCGACGAAATCGGCATCCACGGTCACCGTGTCCCCCGCCCGGTCGGGCGCGGAGAAGCTCAGTTCCTCGAACACGCGCTCCATCACCGTGTAAAGCCGCCGCGCACCGATGTTCTCGACCGACTGGTTCACGTCGGCCGCGATCCTGGCCAGCGCGGCGATCCCGTCCTCGGTGAAGCTGACGGTCACCTCCTCGGTCGCCATCAGCGCGGTGTATTGCAGCGTCAGGGCGTTGTCGGTCTCGGTCAGGATGCGGACGAAATCCTCCTCCGTCAGCGCGCGCAGGTTCACCCGGATCGGCAACCGGCCCTGAAGCTCCGGCAGCAGGTCCGAGGGTTTGGCGATGTGAAACGCGCCCGACGCGATGAAGAGGATATGGTCCGTTTTCACCGGCCCCAGCTTGGTCGACACGGTCGTGCCCTCGATCAGGGGCAACAGGTCGCGCTGCACGCCTTCGCGGCTGACATCGCCGCCGCGCACGTCCTGCCGGGCGGCGACCTTGTCGATCTCGTCGATGAAGACGATGCCGTTCTGCTCGACCGCTTCCAGCGCGGTCTTCTTCACCGCGTCGTCATCGAGCAGGTTGTCGGCCTCCTCCGCGATCAGGATGTCGTAGCTGGCCGCGACGCTCAGGCGCTTTTTCACCATGCGCTGCCCAAAGGCTTTCCCGAAGATATCGCCGAGGTTCATCATCCCCCCGCCCATGCCGGGCGGCTGGCCGGGCATCTCGAAGCCCTGCATCGGGTTGGAGGTATCGGCGACCTCCAGCTCGATCATGGTGTCGTCCAGCTCACCGGCGCGCAGTTTCTTGCGGAACATCTCGCGCGTCTGCTCGCGCGCGTCCTTGCCGGCCAGCGCCTCGATCACGCGTTCCTCGGCGGCGTCATGCGCCTTTGCCTTGACCTCTTCGCGCATGTGCTCGCGCACCATGACCTGCGCTGCGTCCACCAGGTCGCGGATGATCTGCTCCACGTCGCGGCCGACATAGCCCACCTCGGTGTATTTCGTGGCCTCCACCTTGATGAAGGGCGCGCGGGCGAGTTTCGCCAGGCGGCGGCTGATCTCGGTCTTGCCGACGCCGGTGGGGCCGATCATCAGGATGTTCTTCGGATACACCTCTTCGCGCAGGTCATCGCCCAGCTGCTTGCGCCGCCAGCGGTTGCGCAGCGCCACGGCGACGGCGCGCTTGGCGTCCTTCTGGCCGATGATGAACCGGTCAAGCTCCGAGACGATCTCGCGGGGGGTCAGGTCGGTCACGATGCGGACTCCTGTTGGATCAGGTCATAGGGGGGCAGGCGGTCCTTGCCCGGAAAACGGGGAAGCGCGCGCATCACGCGGCGGCGCAGCGCCTCCCACTGGGCGCCAAGCAGGACAAGGCCCGCACCCAGCATGAGAATGATGAAGAACGCCTGCCCTTCCACCACGGTGATGGCCAGCGCCACGACATAGCCGACACCCGCCACAAGGAACGACCGGCGGTCGATCACCACCGCGAAAAGCGCCATGAGCGCGATGAAACCGGTCAGGATCAGTTGCGCCGCGACGGTGCCGGTGTCGAACAGCGTCAGCGCCACGGTGTTCACGATGGCGGGCGCGGCGATGACATGCAGCCAGAAGCCCGAGGCGGCGCGGCGCGTCACCCGATGCGGGTCCGACATGTCGAAGCCAAGCGCGATCCCGAGGCCCACGAGGCCGAGAAGGATGGTCATCAGCGCAAAGGGACCGTCCGCCGACAAAAGGAAGAAGTCGCGCGGGTCGCTGGGGAAATTGCCGCCCAGCGTGGCGAGGCCGAAACAGGTGGCAAAGACCGACAGCGCGATCAGCGCGACGGTGAAAGGCACCCGGAACAGCAGGTAATAGCCCGACAGGCAGACCGCCGAGAGCCCCGCCGCCGTGGTCAGCGTCGCGGGGGTGCGCATGTCGAGCATCGCCGCGAAGGCAAAGCCGAATTGCGCGGCCAGAAGCCCGAACATGATCGCCAGCGCGATGGAGGGGGCGACCATCCGGCGGGTCAGCGTGAAATACCGCGCCAGCCAGATGACACCACCCATGCCGATCACGGCATAGACCATCCCGAGGATATAGCCCTGCGTCGTGCCCAGAAGCGTCATCCCCGTCACCCCGGCAAAGCCGAGGTAAAGAATGGTCAGACCCACGACGATGAAGATCTCGTTGAACCCCTTGAAGAGCTCGAAGGGTTCATCAAGGCCCGACATATGCGCCCGCACGCCCGCGCGCTGCTGGGCCAGAACCGTGAGAGAGGCGGCCTGCGCCTCGGTCAGGGTTCCGGCGGCCACGGCAGCGCGGATGTCGTCGCGGGTGACGTCGGTCATCCGCCGATCTTTTCCACGGTCAGGTTGCCGTTGGTGTAGACGCAGATGTCGGCGGCAATCGCCATGGCGTCGCGCGCGACGGTCTCGGCGTCCTTGTCCGTGTCCATCATCGCCCGCGCGGCGGCCAGCGCGTAATTCCCGCCCGAGCCGATGGCGGCCACGTCATGCTCGGGTTCCAGCACGTCGCCCGCGCCGGTGATGATGTAGAGCTCGCGCCCGTCGGTGACGATCAGCATCGCCTCGAGCTTTTGCAGGTACTTGTCGGTGCGCCAGTCCTTGGCCAGCTCGACGCTCGCGCGCTGGAGCTGCCCCGGCGTCGCCTCGAGCTTCTTTTCCAGCCGTTCCAGCAGGGTGAAGGCATCGGCGGTCGACCCGGCGAAGCCCGCGACCACGTCATAGCCGCCGGGGCTGAGGCGGCGCACCTTGCGCGCGCTGCCCTTGATGACGGTCTGGCCAAGGCTCACCTGCCCGTCGCCCGCGACGACCACCTCGCCGCCCTTGCGGACGCCGATGATCGTGGTGCCGTGCCAGCCGGGGAAATCGCTGTCTGCCATGGGGCCTCCTGCCGTTGTCCGAACCTATATGGCGGGCGGGCCCTTTGCCCGCAACCTCCCGGCCCGCGCAGCGCCGTAGGCCGGGCTTCAGCCCGGCACCCTCATAGCCACCCCGGCCAGCCGCGCTTGACTCGCCAAACCCGCGGCGCGCAAGCTTCTCGCATAGTGGTATGAGGTCACCGTGGTAAAACCGTCCAGGATACTCTCGGACATGGGAACAAACCCGAGAGCAGACTGGACCATTGGTGACATTGAAAGGATTTGCAGCCACTACGGGATTGACTGCGTGCCGCCCACGGGCGGCGGAAGCCACTACAAGATCAACAGCCGTCATTTGGAAGGCATCTTGACGGTTCCTGCGAAACGACCAATTAAACCTGTGTATATCAGTAAATTCACAAGTTACGTGGCCGCCCACCGAAGCGCCGGGGAGAGTAGCGATGAATGATTACGTCGTTGTGATATTGCCCCTCAGCGAAGAGGACGGCGGGGGTTTCGTCGGCCTTGTGCCCGATCTGCAAGGCTGCATGTCTGACGGCGAGACGCGAGAGGAGGCTCTGGCCAACACCCAGCAGGCGATGCAGGAGTGGATTGAGCTGAAACAGGGGCTTGGAGAACCGCTTCCCGAGCCCGGCATTGCAGTCAAGCGGACATCCGAACAGGGCAAGGCGCTGATGCGCGCTTTGCAGGCGCTGATGTCGGTTCTCGACGTCAAAGACGGCCGTATCGCCGAGTTGGAAAGCGCGCTGGAGGCGGCGGTTCACGATGTTTCATCGAGTTGGGAACGAAACCTTCCCTTGTTCGAGTCGCCTGCGGGTTTCCTGTATCGGGCAGATACGACGCAATAGCTTTAGCCGATCTTCATGGCCACGAGCAGCGGCTTGAACGGCACCCTCACAACCACCCCGGCCAGCCGCGCCGCCTTGGCACGCGGACGGCGAGCATCGGCATCAGCCACGGCCCGCGGAAGCGGTCTAGGTCGAGCGCCTCGAACACGCCCACGGTCTCTTCGCCGTTGATCCGCGTCTGCACCGCGGCGCGGTTGTAGAAGGGGGCGTCGAGCATCGCCTTGACCTGCCGCGGCCTGTAACCCTCATCGGCCCGCGTCTCGCGCCGCACCATCCAGCCGGGGCGCTTCAGCCGCGCTTTCGGCGGCATCTCGATCGCGCGGGGCGTGCCGTCCTCGGCAAAGCCGATGGCGGCGGCAAGCTCGGTCCCGTCGCGGCGCTGGGCGTCGTAGAAACAGGCCGCGCCATCGCGCAGGGGGAAGCGGCCCCAGGTCCAATAGCTGAAATCGGCCTCCAGCGCCCGCGTCCCGAAATTCGCGTCGAAATAACCGTGGCCGGTCCAGCTCCAGCCGGGGCGGTTCAGGCGCACCTCGATATCCGCCTTGGGGGCGAAGGGCCGCCAGACATGCGCGCCGTCCGGCGTCAGGGCCATTTCCACCTGCGTCAGCGCCGCGGGGCGCACGATCACCTCGCCCGTAATGCGCTGGGCGTGGGGCGTCGACATCTCCTCGATCTCGATGCGCAGGTGGTCGCCCGCCCAGACCATCGCCGAGGGGCCGATCTGGATCCGGTCGCGCGACAGGCCCAGGGCATCCTGCCCCCGGTCGGTCATCGTCCAGCGCCCGCCGCGGCCGTAGGTGACCACGTTCAGGCAGCAATGATTGGCCGGGTTTTTCCGCCCCGACCAGCGATACCAGGGCGAGAAAACCGACCCTATGAAGCCGATGATGGAGATCGC
>JAOARA010000388.1 GCA_025211115.1 Roseicyclus sp.
CATCCCGCACCCGGCCCGAGACGATCTCGGCCTCGAGCCCATGGGAATAGGCGTAGGAGGACACCGGGAAACCCGGTGACAGCCATTGCGCCAGTTTCAGAAGGTCCGCCTCGCTCATCGTGCTAATGCGCGTGCCCGTGGTCGTGCGAAGGACCGTGATCGTGTCCATGCGTGCGCCCGTGCCCATAGGCCCCGCCCTCGGGGGTGAAGGGCGCGGTCACCGGTTCCACCCCGGCCCCGAGCCGCGCCAGCATGTCGGCCAGCACGTGATCGTCGCGGATCAGCAGGTGGTCGCCCGCCACCTGGCAGGGCGTGTGACGGTTGCCGATATGCCAGGCCAGCCGGACAAGGTCGCCCGTCACCCGCAGGAGCGGCTCGGGGGCGGCGGCGATCTCGATCATCCGCCCGTCGGCGGTTTCCAGCGCGTCGCCCGCATCGAGCGACACCGTCTCGGGCAGGTCCACCAGGACGCTCCCGCCCGAGGCGAGCGCCAGCCGCTTGCGCCGCAGGAACCGCCCCTCGTAATCCAGCACCAGCCGGTCCGCGGCCGGCCCCTGCCAGTGCCCCGCCCGTTGATGCCGCCCCGCGGTCATGTCCTCGCCCATCGCCCTTGCTCCCTTGCCGCAGCCTTGCCCGCGCGCCACGATACGGGCGGTGTGGGCAGGTGCAATGCCCTACCCCCGCGCCACCGCCCGAAGCGCGGCGAGGGACCGCAGGGCGCGCTCACGCCTGCCTGTTTCGGCGGCACTGCGCGAAAGGGCTGCAGCAGCGGCATCGCCCCCCGGCGCGGCGATGCTGCCGTCAATACATGAAATAGCGTTGCGCCATCGGCAACTCGCCCGCGGGCTCGCAGGTCAGCAATTCGCCATCCGCGCGCACCTCGTAGGTTTCGGGATGCACCTCGACATGGGGCGTCGCGCTGTTGTGGACCAGGTCCGCCTTGCGCACCTTGCGGATGCCCTCGACCGCCACCGTGTCCTTGGCCAGGCCCAGCGCCCCGCGGATGCCCGCCGCCTGCGCCGCCTGGCTGACGAAGGTCACCGCCGAGCGTTCGACCGAGCGGCCATAGGCGCCCCACATGGGCCGCGAATAGACCGGCTGCGGCGTCGGGATCGAGGCGTTGGGGTCGCCCATCTGCGCCACCGCGATGGAGCCGCCGAGCAGCACCATCTCGGGCTTCACCCCGAAGAACGCGGGGTTCCACAGGCAGAGGTCCGCGCGCTTGCCCACCTCGACCGAGCCGATATGCGCGGAAATCCCGTGAACGATCGCGGGGTTGATCGTGTATTTCGCCACGTAGCGTTTCACGCGGAAATTGTCGTTCTCGCCGGTCTCCTCGGCCAGCCGCCCGCGCTGCTTCTTCATCTTGTCGGCGGTCTGCCAGGTGCGGATGATCACCTCGCCCACCCGGCCCATGGCCTGGCTGTCGGAGGCCATGACCGAGAACGCGCCCATGTCGTGCAGGATGTCCTCGGCGGCGATGGTCTCCTTGCGGATGCGGCTTTCGGCAAAGGCCACGTCCTCGGGGATCGACTTGTCGAGGTGATGGCAGACCATGAGCATGTCGAGGTGTTCCTCGAGCGTGTTCACCGTGTAGGGCATCGTGGGGTTGGTCGAAGACGGCAGGATGTTCTGATACCCCACGACCTTCATGATGTCGGGCGCATGGCCGCCGCCCGCCCCCTCGGTGTGGAAGGCGTGGATGCAGCGGTCGCCGATGGCTTTCAGCGTGTTCTCGACGAAACCGGACTCATTGAGCGTGTCGGTGTGGATCATCACCTGCACGTCCATGTCCTCGGCCACCGACAGGCAGCAGTCGATGGCGCCGGGCGTGGTGCCCCAATCCTCGTGCAGCTTCATCGCGCAGGCGCCCGCCTCGATCATCTCGACCAGCGCCGCGGGGCGGCTTGCGTTGCCCTTGCCCGCGAAGGCGAGGTTCATCGGGAAGGCATCGGCGGCCTGCAGCATCCGCCCGATATGCCAGGGCCCCGGCGTGCAGGTGGTGGCCAGCGTGCCATGGGCGGGGCCGGTGCCGCCGCCGAGCATCGTGGTCAGGCCCGAATGCAGCGCATCCTCGATCTGCTGGGGGCAGATGAAATGGATGTGGCTGTCGAAGCCGCCCGCCGTCAGGATGCGCCCCTCGCCCGCGATGGCCTCGGTCCCCGGTCCGATGATGATGTCGACGCCGGGCTGCGTGTCGGGGTTGCCCGCCTTGCCGATGGCGTGGATGCGCCCGTCCCGCAGGCCGACGTCGGCCTTGTAGATCCCGGTGTGATCCACGATCAGCGCATTGGTGATGACGGTGTCGACCGCCCCCTCGGCGCGGGTGCGCTGCGACTGGCCCATGCCGTCGCGGATCACCTTGCCGCCGCCGAATTTCACCTCTTCGCCGTAGGTAGTGAGGTCGCGCTCGACCTCGATGATCAGGTCGGTATCGGCCAGCCTGACGCGGTCGCCGGTGGTGGGGCCATACATGTCGGCATAGGTGCTGCGGGGGATGCGGGTGGGCATGGGTCTTCCTCGGGTAGGGCGCGTCGTGCTGCGCGCAAGCCTAGGACGGGCCCGGCGGCAAGGCCAAGGAGAAACGCGCACGCCCGCCGCGCCACGCCCGCGACTGCCGCCAGATTGGGCAGTTCATGGATCACGGTTCGGCCGTCCTTCAACACATCATCAATTTTTCATCGAAAATCTGCTATCCTGCCCAAGGCGCGGCGGGGCGAGGGCCGACCGCGCTTCTGGAAGGAACGTAGTTATGAAAAGACCAGTGATCGCCGCCGTTGCGGCACTTTGCACCCTGTCCACCGCGCAGGCAGAGCCCAGCGTGGAACGTGGCGAATACCTTGTCCGGGGGATCGCGGGCTGCGGCAACTGCCACACGCCCATGGGACCACAGGGCCCGATGATGGAGATGGAACTGGCAGGGCGCTTGGTCGAAGACATCGAGCCGTTCCGCGCGGTGGCGGCGAACATCACGCCCGCTGGACGCATCGCCGAGTGGACCGACGCCGAACTGGCGCGCGCGATCCGCGAAGGCATCCGCCCGGACGGCTCGCTGATCGGCCCGCCGATGCCCTTCGCCTCCTATCGCGGGCTGGGCGACGATGACGTGATGTCGATGGTGATGTTCCTGCGCACCCTGCCCGCGGTCGAGAACGACCCCGGCCCGTCCGAGTATCGCATCCCCCTGCCCCCCGCCTACGGCCCGGCCATCGAGAGCGTCACCGCCCCCGCGCAGGGCATGACCGTCGCGTATGGCGAATACCTGGCCGTGGCGGTCGCGCATTGCATGGAATGCCACACGCCGATGGGGCCGCAGGGGCCACTGTTCGAAACCGACCTGGGCCGCGGCGGGTTCGAGTTCCACGGGCCATGGGGCGTGTCGATCTCGCCCAATCTGACCAGCCACGAAGATGGGCTGGCGGCTTACACCGACGCAGAGATCGCGGCGATGATCGTGGAGGGCGTCCGCCCCGACGGCGCGCCGATGCTGCCGCCGATGCCCTACGGATACCTCGCGCAGATGACGGAGGAGGATCTTGCCGCGATCATCCTCTACCTGCGCAGCCTGCCCGCCCTGCCCGACGCGGGCTGAGCACTACCCGAAAAGAGGGTGGGCCGATGACGGCCCGCCCTCACGCCTTGAACAGCTCGTCCACCTCGACCCCCAGCCCCTGCACGAGGCCGTTGGTCTGCATTGCCATGCCGATCACGGCCAGAAGCTCCGCGTGCTGCTCGGCCGTCATGCCCTTCGCCTTCGCCGCAGCCGTGTGGCTGTGGATGCAATAGCCGCAGCCGTTCGCCGTCGAGACGGCGACATAGATCATCTCCTTGACCAGCGGATCGAGCGTGCCGGGGCCCATCACCACCCGCAGCCGGTCCCACAGCGCGCGCATCCCCGCCGGGTCATGGGCCATCGCGCGCCAGAAATCGTTGACGTAATCCGAGCCCCGAAGCGCCCGGATCTCGGCAAAGACCTCGGCCGCTTCTGGCGACAGCTGATCGTCGCGCAGCAAGGGCACGGTCGCCATCAGAGCGCCCCCATCACCGCCGTGTTGAACCCCCAGACCTCGCGGTCCCCGCCATAGGGCACCAGCTGCACCTCGCGGCTCTGGCCCGGCTCGAAACGCACCGCGGTGCCCGCCGCGATGTCGAGCCGCATGCCGCGCGCCGCCGCGCGGTCGAAGTCGAGCGCGGCGTTGGTCTCGGCGAAATGGTAATGGCTGCCGACCTGCACCGGCCTGTCTCCGGTGTTCGACACCATCAGCGTCACCGCCTCGCGGCCCGTGTTCAGCTCGATGTCGCCCTCGGCGGCGAAAATCTCTCCGGGGATCATGACGGCTCCTTCCTCAACGGATCGGATGATGGACGGTCACGAGCTTCGTGCCGTCCGGGAATGTCGCCTCGACCTGCACGTCATGGATCATCTCGGGCACGCCCTCCATGCAGTGCTCGGCGCGCACGACGCCCGCGCCCGCCGCCATCAGCTCGGCCACCGAGCGGCCGTCGCGCGC
>JAOARA010000389.1 GCA_025211115.1 Roseicyclus sp.
CGCGGAACAATACCCCCTGCGCGAGACGCCGCTGAACCTGATCCTCGAGCGCAACGTGGATCTTGCGCGCTCGGGCATGGTGATCGGTCACGAATTCGACGGCACCGCCACCCGCGTGCTGGCCCAAGACCCCGACCGCCCCGAGGCGGGCACCATCGAGCTGGTCTTCACCGACGAGCCTGTCGAACTGCGCCAATGGGTCATCACCGACAGCACCGGCGCGCAGACCACCGTGGTCCTCGGCACCCTCGACGAGGGCGTGACGATCCCCTCGCGGCTGTTCAATATCCCGCTCGAGGTCCGCGCGCGCCGAGGCGATTGACGGCGGGCGCTGGTCCCTCGGTGTGATGCCACATGACCGAGGGGCGCAAGACCGCCCCCCGTCGTCGCGCCGCCCGCCTTAGCGGCAGGACTGAAGCTGCACCCGGTAGGTTTCGGCGCGCGCCGCCACGCGGTCGGCGACGCCCAGAAGCCAGGCCTTGGAATTGTAGCTGCCACGGGCAAAGCCCGCATGGCCCTCGTGATAGGCGAGATACTGGTTGCGCGCGTCGCTCAGCGCGATGCCGTTCCGTTCGCGCGTCAGGACCATGTACCAGCCCATGAAATCGGCCGCGTCGTCGATATCGGTGCGCCGCGCGCGGCGGTTCCCGGTCGAGGCGCGGTATTCGTCCCATGTGCCGTCCAGCGCCTGGCTGTAGCCGAAAGCCGAACTCAGCCGCCCCATCGGGATCACCTCGAGCGCGTAGCGGAACGGCGGGCGCGCATCGCCGTCGAACCGGCTTTCCTGGTGAAAGGTCGCCATCTGGACATGCACCGGCACGCCCCAGCGCCGCTCCGTCCGCCGCATCGCGCGGTAGTAATGCGGCCGCTCGGCCGCCAGCGCGCAGGCGTCGTCAAGGTTGCGCGGGGCCGAGAACTCGCGCCGCCCGCAGCCCGCGGCCACGACGAGAGATGCGCCCAGGAGAAAGGACCGTCGTTTCATGTGATCTGCTCGTGCCCGATTTTTCGGTTCTGTTCCGCCCATCATACGGCAAATCGCGGCGCGATGAAATGGCGGCCTTTGCCCGCGGTCACAGCAGGAACGACAACGTGATCGGCATCGCCGCCACCGCCATCAGGGTCGAGACCATCACAAGCCCCGCCACCGCGTCGGCATCCGCGTCATAGCGTTCCGCCAGCAGGTAGGAGGTGACGGCGACCGGCGTCGCCATCTGCAGCACCAGCACCCCGAAGGCCACCGGCTCCAGCCCGAAGGCCCGGCCCGCGGCCACCCCCACCGCCAGCCCCAGCGCCAGCTTTGCCGCCGACAGCCAGGCCGCGCGGCCCAGCCGCCCCGGCGTCAGCCGCGCGATCGCAACGCCCAGCGTGATCAGCATCAGCGGAATCGCCATCTGCCCGGCCAGCGCCAGCGCGCGGGTCAGCCAGTCGGGCGTGTGCCAGCTCTGCGACAGGAACAGCCCGCCCAGAAGCGTCGCCCAGAGCATCGGCTCGCGCAGCACGCGCGCAGGCTGCGCCGTGCCGGCCACCAGCCACAGCCCCACCGTGAAGGTCAGAAGCGCCATCACCGCGAAGACCACCACCGCCAGGCCCAGCCCCGTCTCGCCATAGGCGAACAGCGCCAGCGGCAGCCCGATGTTGCCGGTGTTGCCAAAGGCCAGCGGCGCGACATGGGCGCGGCGCTCCAGCCCGGTCAAGGCCACCAGCGCCCAGCTGGCCGCGATCACCGCGACATAGGCCACCAGCGCCGCAAGGCTGAGCGCGGTCAGCGCGGCCGCCTCGATCTCGGCGCCCATCAGCGCGGTGAAGATCAGGCAGGGCACCGCCAGCGTCATCGCCATGCGCGTGACGAACTCGGTCGGGTAGTCGTATCCCGCCTTCGACCAGGTGAACCCGGCCGCGCCCAGCAGGAAAACGGGGGCCACGATGCCCAGGACCGTCAGGGCCATATCCAACAGATTGTTTCTCCCGGATCTTGGCGAGACTCATGGACATTCCCCCCTTGGCCGCGTTAGACGGACAGCGCAAGGGGGTTCTGCGTCATGCTGAAAAGCGCGGCAAAATACAATCTCGGGCAGGTCGTCCGCCACCGCAAACACCCGTTTCGCGGTGTGATTTTCGACATCGACCCCGAGTTCGCCAACACGCAGGAATGGTATGAGGCGATCCCCGAAGAGGCCCGTCCGGTCAAGGATCAGCCCTTCTATCACCTGCTGGCCGAGAATGACCAAAGCTACTACGTGGCCTATGTCTCGGAGCAGAACCTCGTCCCCGACGAAACCGGCGAGCCGGTCGACCACCCCGATCTTTCCGATCTCTTCGGCGAGTTCCAGGATGGCCGCTATCCGCTGGAATTCCAGCTGAACTGAGCGCCCGGCCTACTCGACCGGGCGGCCCGCCTTTTTCCACTCGGAAAACCCGCCCGCCATCTCGGCCACGTTCTCCATCCCCATGTCCTGCAGCGCCTTGGTCGCCAGGGCCGAGCGTTGCGCCCCCGCACAGACAAGGATCAGCGTCTTGTCGGTGGCGAAGGCGGGCTTGTGATAGGGGCTTTCGGGGTCCACCCAGAACTCCAGCATCCCCCGCGGCGCATGGATCGCGCCGGGCAGACGCCCATCGCGCTCCAGCTCGCGGATGTCGCGGATGTCGACGAAGACGGCGCGGCCCGCCGCGACCGCCTCCGCCGCCGTCTCCTGCTCCAGCGTGGTGATCGCGGCCTTGGCCGCGGCCACCAGCGTCTTTACCGGTGTGATCGCCATCTCAATACCCCAGCGCGATGCCGTCCTTGCGCGGGTCCGACCCGCCCTCGAGGCTGCCCGTGTCATGGTGGATGCGGATCGCCTGCGCGCCGCCGATCCCCACGGCGGGGATGGTCACCGCGTGGCCCATGTCGGCCAGCTCCTGCCGGACGGTCTCGCTGTAGCCCTTTTCGACATTCATCGTGCCGTATTCGCTGAAGCAGCGCGGCGCGTCGATCATCTCCTGCGGGCCGAGCCCGTAATCGACCATGTTGGTCACCATGCGCGCATGGCCCGTCGACTGGTACTGCCCGCCCATCACGCCGAAGGGCATGATGACACGCCCCTCCTGTTTCAGCATCGCCGGGATGATCGTGTGCATCGGGCGCTTGCCGCCGTTCGCCTCGTTCGGGTGCCCCTCTTCCAGCGTGAAGCCCGCGCCGCGGTTCTGGAACAGCACGCCGAACTTGTCCGACGCGATGCCCGAGCCGAAATCCTTGAAGACCGAGTAGATCAGCGACACCGCCATGCGGTCGCGGTCGACCACGGTCAGGTAGATGGTTTCCTTGTGGACCTCTTCCGTGAGCGGCTTGGCCGAGGCCATCGCGCGCGTCGGGTCGATCAGCGCGGCCAGCTTCCTGGCCGTCGCGGGGTCCAGCATATGCGCCAGCCGCGTCATGTGGTCCATGTCCGACAGGAACCGGTCGCGCGCGTCATAGGCGAGCTTCGTCGCCTCGGCCTCGATATGGGCGCGCAGCGTGCCGAAGGGGTCCATCGAGGGCAGGTCGAACTCGGCCAGGATATTGGCCAAAAGGATCGCGGTCGCGCCCTGGCCGTTCGGCGGATGCTCGACCAGCTCGACGCCCTTGTAGGTGCCGCTGATCGGCGTGGTGTAGTCGCAGGCGGTGTTGGCGAAATCCTCCAGCGTATGCACACCGCCCAGCGCGCGCAGGCTGGCGACCATGTCCTCGGCCACCTCGCCCTCGTAGAACCCCTTCCGCCCCTCGGCGGCGACGCGGCGCAGCACCTCGGCCTGACCCTTGTGGACGAAACGCTGCCCGACCTTCGGCGCAGCCCCGTCGACCAGGTAGAAACCGCGCGCGGCGCCGCTCAGGTTCTCGTGGTGATTGGCCCAGTCGAACCCCGCCCGCGGTGCGACCGGAACGCCCGCTTCGGCGTAATGGATCGTGGGCGCGAGCAGCCGGTCGAGGCCCAGGCGCCCATGGTCCTCGGACAGGCGGCAGAAGGCGTCGATGGCGCCGGGGATGGTCACCGCGGCGGGGTCGCCGAAGACCGGCATCTTGTCGTGGCCCTTGGCGCGCAGATCGGCCCCCGACAACGCCGCAGGCGCGCGGCCCGAGCCGTTCAGCGCGATCACCTCTTCGGTCCCGGCGGGCTTCAGCAGCACGAAACAGTCGCCGCCGATCCCGGTCATCGCCGGTTCGCACAGCCCCAGCAGCACCGCGCCCGCGATGGCCGCATCGACGGCATTGCCGCCCGCCTTCAGCGTCTCGATGGCGGTCTGCGCCGCCAACGGGTGCGAGGTTGCGCACATCCCCTGGTCGGCGAACACGGCCGACCGGCCGGGTTGATGAAAATCGCGCATTGTTGTCCCTCCCACGCGGTCACGGTCCCCGCGCGCAAGGTAACCGCGGGCGCGGCGAGGGCAAGGGGCGGCAG
>JAOARA010000390.1 GCA_025211115.1 Roseicyclus sp.
CGACCTGCGTGACCGCCGCTTCCCGCGTTGCCGAGGCTTGCGACAACAGCTCGTCCTTGGCCTGTTCGCGCGAGGCGAGGCGCTGGTCCAGCGCGTTCTGGCGGCCCATGGCGGCGAATTCCACCATCAGCTCCGACAGCTCGGCCCCGATGCCCAGCTCGCCCAGAAGCGATTTCAGCGCATCGAGCGCGCCCTCGTCGCCTGCGATGGCGTTCGCCAGCACGGTTTCCAGCTTGTTGATCGTTCCTTCGTAGTCGAAATCCTCGGACGGCTTGAACACGCCCACGCCGGGAATGTTCAGGGTGCCGTCCTCTCCGAGGTAGTCCGACAGCTGGCCCAACTGCGCCGGGTCGAAGCCGATCCCCTGGTTGCCGCGCCCGATCTCGAGCTTCGTGTTGCCCTCGAAGCTTGTCCGGTCGGTGATGTCGAGCGTGATGGTCTGGTCGTGCGACGTGACTTTCATGGCGGTTGGCCCTTTCCTCGTTCAGCCGGCGAAACGCGCGCTGGTCAGGCTTTGCGCCGTTTCCAGCGCCATTTCGGTGATCGCGTCGATCATCGCGTTGTATTGCTCGTTCGACGAGGCGACGAAGCTCAGAAGCTGGTCCACCCGGTCGTCGGTCTGCTGCATCCCGGCCTGCTGCTCCTGCAGGTCCGCCTGGGCATGGGCCGCGTCCGAGGCCACGGCGGAGGACACCATGCCGCCGGCCGACGAGGTGAGCGAGCCGGCGGCACCGACCAGTGCGCTGACCGTTCCCATGGTTGCAGCCAATTGTGCGGCGGCCGCCGGGGCGGCGACCCCGCCCGAGGCGACGGCCGCCACGACCGATGCGACCAGCGTGCCGACCGCGAGCGTGATCGTCGACACGATCTCCATCGTGCGCGCGGTGTCGGCATCGGCGTTGGCCAGCATCGCGATCGAGCCGACGGCCCCCATGCCATGATCGGTCGACGCGGCGATGCCGCTGTTGATCGCCGAGGCCGCCATGAACCCGCCCGCCACGATCAACGCGACACCCGCGACCTGGGTGGCCCCGCCCGGCACCGCCATCAGCGCGGCACCGCCGATGATCATGGCGACGGCGGCGACACCTTGCAGAAGCGCGCCGATGCCGCTGGTCACCCGGCTGCCGTCCCTTGCGACCTCGGCGTCTTCGGCCTTGTCCTGCGAGGACTGGAGAAGCTCCTTGTTCTCCTCGATCTGCTGCTTCTTCAGCTCCTGCTCGTTCTTCAGCCGGTCGAGGCTCGCGTCGCCCCGCGCCTCCTGCAGCTTGCCCGCCACCTCGGCGAGGCGGGTTTCGAAATCGGCCATGTCGGCGTCGGGTGCGAAGGCCGCAAGCCCCGCCAGCATCGAGGCATAGGCCGCGGGCTGTTGCGAGACCGTGTCGGGCACCGGACCGTTGACACCTCCGACCCCCGCTCCCGCACCTGCGGTGCCGTCGACCCGTGTCGCAGCCGGGGGCGCATCGGTGGTGACCGTGACGGTTCCGCCCGCGCCGTTGTTGATCTGAATGGCCATGTCATGCCCCCTGTGAAACGCTGTCGAGACGTGCGGCCGCCCGCTCGGCGGCATCCCCGGAGCCGTTGCCCTTGCGCGCCTCCGCCAGCGCGATGCGGAAACAGTCCGCGGCATCCTCGGGGCGGTTCAAGGCGGCGTAGCACTCGCCCATCTTGATCAGACCCTCGGGATTGGTGGCATCGAGGGCCACGGACATCTCGA
The DNA here is from genome assembly GCA_025211115.1 of Roseicyclus sp. Lineage (GTDB taxonomy): Bacteria > Pseudomonadota > Alphaproteobacteria > Rhodobacterales > Rhodobacteraceae > Roseicyclus. The sequence continues at coordinate 1,718 of JAOARA010000390.1, forward strand.
ACAGGCCAAGCGCCTTGCTTGGGTCGCCCGCCAGCTGGTGACAGAGGCCGAGGCAGTAATGGTTGCGCGACATCAGCGGGTCGATCATCACCAGTTGGGTGAAGACGATCTCGGCCTGCTCGCGCATCCCCTGCGACAGCAGGCGGAAGCCATGCGCGTAGAGCACTTCGAGGTCGTCGCGGCTCAGGCCCTGGATCTGCGCAAGCGTCCGTCCCTCCTCGAGCCCCTGCACGACGGGGTGGTCGGCAAGGCCGGACGCGGTCTTGAACTGCGCCCAGGCCTCGGCCACCGCCTCGACCGCGCGCCGTGTTCCGGGGTCCATGCTGTCCTGTGCCACGTGCGACATGCCGCCCTCCATCCTTGCCCGGACCTTAGCCACGCCCGGCGGCCGGGCGGGTGACATCGGATACACCGCCCCCCGTCACCATCCGAGGGCACGAAACTCGGCGTCGAGCGCAAGAACCGAGGTCTCGAGCGTGGTCCGGTCGATGTCCTCGGGGCGCATCCGCAGCACGAGAACCGGCTGTTCGGCCTTGTTGAGCGCGGCCTGGATCACCCGCCCGCTGCCATCCTCGCCATGGGCGCGGGCGCGGGCCGCGAGCATCCCGAGATTGCCGAGACCGTCGAGGATGATGCGCCGCGTCAGGCTGACCAGAACCTCGCCGGTCTGGCCGGCCAGCACCGAAACGCGCCCCGTCTCGCGGAAGTCGAAACTGTAGGCGCCGTCATCGGCGACCAGCGCCACCAGGCCCATGTCATCGGCGAAGGCCGTGACGGCCTGCTGCGCGGAACGGGGCAGGTCTGGCATCGTGGCGTCTCCTTATGCCTGTGCCGCTTCCTCGGCGGCGACAAGGCGGTCCGACAGGGTCAGGAGCACCTTTGCCTGCGACAGCCGAGCGGCATCCGAGGGGATCGCCGCCATCGGCATCCGCGCGTGAAGGTCCGAAAGCATGTTTACCGCGGCCACCGCCACCTCGGGCGGCTCGTCGGCGTAGGGCTGGACCAGCCGTTCCGCATCGGCGAGTGCGGGCATCGCGGAAGAGGTGAAGCCGAAGAGCCTGGCGGCGATCTCCTCGCCGGGGGGGCGGGCCGCGCCGGGGGCGGGGGGATACATGCGGTCGAGCTTCATGCCGGTGTCCATCGCCATGTCGAGCACGGTGCGCAGGCTGCGCAGCGTGGTCAGCTCGGCCACCACCTCGCGCAGCTGGGCGGCGTCGGTCGAGGGGCCGAAGGAGGACATCTCGGAGCCCGCCGCCGACACGAAGCTGTCGATCACCGCGTCGAAGTTCTGGACCATGTTGAACTTGCGCAGCTCGTCGAAGGCGCGCGCCATGCTGGGCGGCTCGCGCAGAAGCGCGCGGTAGCTGTCGCGCACCGTTTGCGGATCGGCCCCGATCTGGTCGGCAAGCGCCTGCGCGGGGCGTGCGGCGGCAAAGCCTGCCATGATCGCCCGCGCGGCATCGGGCGCGCGCATCTCGGCGCGGATCGTGTCGAGCAGCGCGATGTAATCGGCGGGCGCGCCGGTCTCGACCGCCTGCTGGCGGATCGTCTCGAGGGCCGCGAACCGGTGGGCGATCTCGCCGTCGAAGGCGCGCAGCGCCTCGCGCAGGTCCTCGGCAGTGGGCAGCGTGCCGCCGCCGCCACCGCCCATGTCCTGCCGAAAGAGATCCTCGAAATCCTTGAACTGCTTGACCAGGTCGCGCAGCTGCTGGTCCTTGGGCATGGACGGCAGCTTGTCGTAATAGTCGGCGATGCGACCCAGCGCCTCGAGGTTGGCCCCCGCGCCGCGGCGCAGCTTCATCTTGTCGAGGTCCGTCTTGCCGCGCGTGGCGGCGGCCATGCCCAGCTCTTCCAGCGCGTCCGTCATGTCGGCCTTGGCCGCCGAGACCTGCACCGGTTCGCCGGTTCCGCGAGACCGGCCCATCGCCTCGGCCATGACCTCGGCCCCCACCGGCGAGGCGGCGTTCTGCGTGGCGATCTGGCTCTGGATGGTTTCGCGGGCGGAGGTGATGCTCATGGGTCGGGTCCGGGTTCGAGGCGTCGACGCATCAACGCTAGCAGCGCGCCTGCGCGGCTCGGGTGACAATCAGCACAGGCCTTGGCCGCCGTCGGGCGCATGGTGCCCCCCACGGGGACAGGCTGCCCCGCGAGCAGGGAAAGGACCGGGCCCCGCAGCATGGAACAGGTGAGCGCGATGTTCCGCGAAGGCGCCCATATCCTGGGGGCCTTCCTGCTGTGCCTGCCGCGGGCCTATGCCTTCGTGGCCGTATCGCAGCTGCTGGCCCCCACCGCGGTGCCGCGGATGGCGCGCAATGTCGCGATCCTGGTGATCGCCCTGCCGCTGACGCCGCTGGCCGTGCCCTTCGCCGGAAGCCTGAAGGACAACCTGCCGCTGTTCATGATCCTTTTCGCCAAGGAGGTCGCGCTGGGGTTCGTGATGGGCTTCCTCGTGTTCTGGATCTTCTGGTCGATGCAGGCGGCGGGGAACTACATCGACAATCAGCGCGGCGCGGCGATCGCGGCCTCGATCGACCCGTTGCAGGGGCACGAGGCCTCGCCGCTCGGCATCCTCTTCTCGCAGGCCTTCATCACCTATTTCTTCTCGGTCGGCGGTTTCCTGATCCTGATCGGGGCGCTCTACGACAGCTACCTGCGCTGGCCGCTGTTCGAGACGCTGCCGCTGGCCCTGCCCGAGTTTCCGGCCCTGATCCTCGGGGTGCTGGACCGCGGCATGTTCCTGACCGTGCTGTATGCAGGGCCGGTGATCGTCATCATGTTCCTGGTGGAATTCGCGCTGGCGCTGGTCAGCCGCTTCGCGCCGCAGATCCAGGTCTTCATCCTTGCCATGCCGATCAAGAGCGCGGTGGCGATCCTGATCCTCATCTTCTACGTGCCGCTGCTGTTCGACTACGGGCTCGAGCAAGGGCTCGGCTTCCGCAGTTTCTTCGACGAATTCTACGCGATCCTCGAGGCCGGACGCGACCTGCGCTGAGCCAGGCGGGGGCAGGCCCGGCACAGGGGCTGCCGGGGCGGCTCCCGCAAGGCGCGTCGGTTCCGCGATCCTGCGACCGCGGCTTGATGGCGGGCGGCCTTGCCGCCGCTCGGGCCGGTCGAAGACCTAGCGCGAGGCGGCGGATTGCAGGCGCAGCTGGCGGGTCAGGTCGTTGATCTGCGCATCCGAGCGCACGACGCGCGGGGTGAGCAGGATCAGAAGCTCGGTGCGCGACTGCGTGTTCGTGGTGCGGTTGAAGGCCTGCCCCAGAACCGGGATGCGGCGCAGCACGGGCACCCCGTCCTCGCCCACTTCCGAGCGTTCCTGGATCATGCCGCCCAGAAGCACGGTGTCCCCGGACCGGATGTTGACCTGGCTGCTCAGGCTGCGCTGCGACACCACCGGGTTGCTGCCCGCCACGGTCTGCGACAGGTTCGCGCTGCTGATCTGCTGGTTGATGCTCAGCGCCACCTCGTTTGCGGGGCTGATGCGCGGCGTGACCTGCAGCGAGACGCCCACGTCCCGCGTCGAGACCTCCTGCGTCACGACGACCTGGCCGTCCTGCGACGAGCTTTGCGAGGCGGTGATGAAGGGGATCTGGTCGCCCACGCTGAGCGTGCCGGTGCTGCCGTTCGACACCGTCAGATAGGGCGAGGAGATCACCCGCACATTCGTGACCGACTGCAGCGCGCTCAGGACGAGCTGCATGTTCGTCGAGCCCGACCCGGTCGAACTGACCACCGCCGAAAACCCGCTGCCGCCCCCGTCTCCGGCGGCCTGCGTCGACGAGGACCGGACCGTCAGGCCGTTGGATTGCAGGAACATCTGCACGCCGTATTGCAGCGCGTCGTTGATCGTCACCTCGATGATGGTGGCCTCGATCACGACCTGCGCCTGCGGCACGTCGAGGGCGGTCACCGCCTGCTGGATACGGCGGTAGTCGGCGAAGCTCGAGCGCACGAGAAGCGAGTTGTTGCGCGTGTCGGCCACGATCGAGACCGCACCGCTGCGGTCGCCACCCTGGGCCTGCGCGCCGCCGCTCGACTGGCCGACCTGCACCTGCGGAGGCGGAACCGGCTCGCCGCCGGAAGTGCCGCGCAACGCCCGGATCGTCGCGCTGGCGATGGCCGAGGTGCCGTCACTGGCGGCCGCGGGCGCCTCGGCCGCGCCCGAGGCCCCGAGCCCGGCCTGTCCGAAGACGGCGAGAAGCTGGCCTGCGGTTTCCTCGGCGTCGAGATGCGTCAGCTGGATCACGCGGACGTTCACCTCGTCCCGGATGTCGGCGTCGAGCGTGCGGATCATGTTGCGCGCCGATGTGATCGAGGCCTGCGAGCGGGCCACGACCAGCACCGATTGCCGCTGCTCGACCGGCAGGAACAGGAGGTCACCGAGGTTTCGCGCCTGGTAGAGTTCCGACATCTGCGCCGCCACGACCGTGGGGGCGGCATGGCGCAGCGGAACGATGGCCAGTTCCTGCGGCCCGCGGCCCTCACCGGCCAGCGAGCGGACCAGCTCTTCGATCGAGTCGAACTGCGAGGGATCGCCGCGCACGATGATCCGGTTGCCGTTCCCGCCGAGGGCAAGCGTGTTGCTCGTGGGCATCAGAACGCTTGCGACCTCGAGAAGGTTCTCGGGCGCCGGGCCGGACAGGTCGAAGGTATGGATCGCGCCGCCCGTGTCGGATTGCCGGCTCAGCCCGGTCAGCTGGGCCAGCTCGTCGGCGGTGCCGACATGGTAGACCGAGTTGAAGAACTGCACGAGATAGCCGTTCCGCGCGAGGATGTCGCTGAAGATCTGCAGCGCCTCGGGCCGGGAAAAGCTGTTCTCGGACCGGAAGGTGACCGAGCCGACCAGCGTGTCGCTGGCGACGTAGTTGACCGCCAGCAGGTTGCCCAGAACCTTTTCCACGAAGCTGCGCATCGGTTCGTCGGTGAAGTTCATCGACACCGACGGCCCGGCATCGCTGATGTTCTGCCATTCCCCGCCGATGATGCGCTGGCGGCGCACGGGCTCGAACACCAGGTCTTCCGAGGCGATCTCGAAGTCGAAGTCCGAAATTGTGCCCTGGCTGCCCCGCGTGTTCAGCGCCTCGGCCCGGACGCCCCCATGAAGCTCCGGTCCGTCCGGCGCGTTCAGCCGCGGGCCCAGCTGGCCCGAAAAGGTGGTGGCGCGCAGGTTCTCGGCGGAAAAGAACGCGCGGAGCGCGGATGTCTCGCCCTGGGGCACGATGACCTCGGGGCCACCGTCGCGCGGCTGCACCGCGACAAGGTTCGGTCCGACCGTCCGGTCGGTCGCCCCGGTCGTGTCACAGGCCGCGAGGCCGAGGATCACGAGGAAGAAGACACCCACGGATGCGCGCGCCCTGAACGCGGATCGCGTGCGGCTCCAACATGCCTTCACTACCATCAACACCGCTCCAGCCTGGCCGCATGGCGTTCGACGCATTTCGGCGGCAGGCACAGTTAATCGTATCCTGTGACCTAAGGCCCGATCTGGAATATTGTAAACGGCTCAGACCGGCGGACCGGATCTGCTCTAGCGCGGGCCCCGACCGTGGACGGCACAGGCACGCCGCCAAAGAAACTGAAAAACAACGGTGAATTAGCTGCCGCAAGGATCGGCCGACGTCGTGTCGACAGGACCGTGGCCAATCGCAGGAGTGACATTTGTCACGACTGCCGGGTGGCCGAATTGGCAGCACCGGGCAAGCCGCGGTAATCCTTGCGGGAGGTGGCGCCGATCGGCAGGTCTCTGCCCACGGAGCCTTCACGAGATCGACAGCGGTCGGTCGGGCCGGTCCCGTCGCCATCCGCGGTCCCCAAGTGTGCGATTGCCGGATGTCCGATACGACGCCTTCCCCAGTTCCAGCGTCGCCTGCCGCGGCAGGTGCCATGCCGTCCGCCGGCACGATCACGCTGAAGGTGCTGACCGGCTCGCAGGTCGGTGTCGAAGTTGCGTTGCCGGACGGGCAGTTCACCTTCGGCTCGGACGAGGGTGCGGACATCCGCTTCCTCGATGTGACCATGGCGCCCTTGCACGGGCAGCTCCGCATCGGCGGCGGCAAGATCCAGTTGCAGGCGACCGGCGGGGCCATCGTCACCGGCTCGGGCCTTGCCATCGACCCCGGCGGCGACAGCTGGCACGAGGTGGCCCAGCTCGACCGGGTCCGGGCGGGCACCACGCAATTTGCCCTTGGCGACCGCGCGGCGCGCTGGGCCGATGTGCTCGAGCCCTCGGACCCGGTCGGCGACGGCCCGGCGCGGCGCGGCCCGACGGGACGTGACGGGCAGGGCCTGGGCCTGGTGGGGCCCGCGCTGGCCGTTCTGGGTGTGTTGGCCGTCGCCGCATTGGTCTGGCAGGGCAGCGGTGCCGCAAGGCCGGACGCGCAGCTGGCCGAGACCCCCTCGACCGAGGCCGCCTTGCGAGAGGCGATAGACGGCTTTCCGTTTGCGCCGGTTCTCACGCTCGAGATCGAGGCCGACGGACGCAGCATCGTGACCGGATATGTCGAGACGGCTGCCGAGCGGCGCGCGGTCGAGGCCGCTGTCGCGGAGATCGACCCGGAGGCCCGCCGCAGGATCTGGGTGCGCGAGGCGATGCGCGCCGATATCGAGGGGATGATCGAGTCGCAGGGGCTGGAGGTCGCGTCCAGCATCGCAAGGGACGGCGTGGTCAGCCTCGAAGGCCGCGTGCTCGACCCCGAGCAGGCCGCAACGCTGGTCGCCATGATCGAGAACGAGGTGTTCGGCGTCGCCGGGGTCGATGACCGGCTGCAGACCGCCAATTCGGTGCTTGCCGACGTCGAGGCCTTGCTGGCGCAGGCCGGTCTGAACGACGTGGTGATCGCGCGTCTTGACGGTCTGCTGATCGAGACGACCGGCGTGATCCCCAATGCCCGCGCGGAGCGTTGGATCGGCTTCGTGCAGACCTACGCGAACCGCTTTGCCGATATCCTGCCGTTGCGGTCTTTCGTGACGCTGGAATCCGCGCCGGCCGGTGCCGTGGCCGAGCCGCTGGTCGTGGGCGGGGCGGGGCAGCTGGACGGCCTGCCGGGGCGGCGCATTCCGGTCGACCGGCTTGGTCCCGACCAGGATCTTCGCCTCGACGAGGTCTTTGGCGCGCCCTCCGGGGCGGAGGCGGAAACCGGTTCCGACGCCGCGGCCCCGCAGGATGGAACCGGGGGGGCAGCCGGGCAGAATGCACCGGCCGTTGCCGGCGCGGCCGGCCGGGCGGGCACTGCCGGGTCACCGCGACCGGGCGCAGTCGCGCCTGCACAGCAGGGCGCGGCATCGTCCTCGCCGATCGCAACGGCCATGGTGCTGGACTTCGCGGCGCGCAATCCCGTGGTCGTGGACACGATCATCCGCGAGGTCACCGGAGGGCGGTTCAGCGGGCTGGACGAATTGCGGGCCGCCCCCGGCCCCGACGCCGCCCCTGACCCAGGCCCTAACCCGGTGTCCGGTGCCTCCTCTCAGCCGTTGCCCGTCGGGGCACAGGCAGCAGGCCTGCCGCCGCTTGCGACACGGACGAGTGATGGGCGCGCCGCCTTGGCGGCCCAAGGGCCCGGCGTGGTGTCGGCGTCCCCCGCACTTGCCACCCCCGGTTTGGCCGAGGGCGCTGTCCGGCTTGCCGATGCAAGCGGCCCAGCCACGGCGCGTGCCGCGGGCGCGGTGGCCCCTGCGTCCGAGGCCGGCGTCGCGTCCGTCACCCCGTCCCCCGATCTCGCCCTGTCGTCCGTTCCGGGCGGAGGGGCCTTTCCCTTGTTCCCGACGGTGCGGACGGCGAACCTCGGCATCCTGGGGGCCACGGCATCGCTGCTGCGCCCGGATGACGGGACCGCACCCGGCCTGCCCGGTGGTGTCATGGACGGCTCGGACCTCGACAGGGTGCCCCCCGATCTTCTGCGTCTCGTGCGCGAACAGCAATCGGCGCTCGAGCAGGGCAGCTCGCTCTTGCCGCCGTCACCACCGCCCCCCGGCCCGCTGGCCGCCCTTCCGACCGATCCGGCCACCTTGCGCCCCGCGGGGTGCTGGCTCGGGGCGCATGTCGAGTCGGCCGATGTCCCGGCTGCGCTTCTGTGGCTCGACCTCCTGAGCCTGGGCGATACCGGGGACCTGGGGCGGCTGGACGCCGCGACCCAGTTGCAGGTCTTCGACGTGGCGCTGTCGCCGGTTCGGCTGCTGCGCTGCATGGGCGGAGAGGACATGGAATATGCCCAGCAGTTGATCCAGGCCTCGGCATTCCTCAACGAGATCTGGCGCAACGACTCGTTCCTCGATTACGTCTTCCGCGACGTGCCGCGGATCGAGCTTGCGGTGTCGGGCGTGGATCTGACGGGCCAGCGCCGGATCGCGCTCGAGGATCAGCGCATCCTGAGGGAAGGAAGCGCGCCCGACGCGGCCAGCCGCATCACGGTCATCGGCGAGCTTGGGGCGCTGCTGCGTGTGCGCGACGGCTATCGACTCGCGCTTTATCCGGGCGATCTCGACTGGCGGATCGAGGAATAGGTGCCCTTGTCGCGCGGGCGAGCAGAGATGCAGGTCACAGAGGCGTGATGCACGGTTTGCGAGTGTGACAAACGATAAACATCAAACGGCTGATCGGTGCGACCTTGCGCCGGGACGTGCCAACACCGGTAAGGCTGGATTGAGCTTGCTGCAAACAGTTCTTCTGAATGCGATGGACCCTTTTCCGTTGACCGAGCAGGGGTCGGCGGCAGAGGTCTCCGTCACGGTCGAGATTGTGCCGGAAACCGCTGCGACGGACGCGGTGACGGCGAAGCGTGTCGTGTTCTGCCGCGCGGCGATGCGGCTCGAGTTGACGACACTTCTTCAGACGCTGCGCGCGGTAGACCCGCTTCCTGCGCCGGGCGCGGATCACGGCGCGGCCATCGCGTATTGCAAGGCCGGGCACCACGAACAGGCAGCGGTTGCCGTTCTGCGGCTCGCGGCAAGCGGCGATGCCCCGATCGCGGCGCTCTACGGGCTTGCGACGCAGCTATTCCACGCCGGGTTGGCGCGGCAGGCGCGGCAGGTGGCGCAGTTCCTTGCGGCGATCTGGACGGACGATCCGCGCCCGCTTGCGCTTCTCGGCACGATCCAGGGCGAGTTGAGCGCCGTCCGGGACGCCCGCAATTCGCTGGCGATGGCGGCGCATCTGTCCCGGCGTCATCCGGGCTTTCGCGGCGTGCTGCGCTATTCGCAGCGCGAATTGCTGAAACTTCAGTTCCACGACCAGCCCGAGCCCCAGGGCCGAAAGGCCTGATGCGGGATGTCGGGTCTGGGGCGACTGCCGCATCTGGGGATCGGGGTCAGCGGGTATGACCGTATCCGCCCCCTTGCCGAGGACCACCTGCCGACGTCCGGCACATCGACCCGGCCGATCTTCCTTCCCGAGACCGAGGCGCTGGACGCGGTTCTGCGCCCCGCAAGCCTCGAGGAACGGCTGGCGATGGACGTCGTGCCCACCGCGCTCGACCAGGGCCTGACGGAGCCCGCCACCATGACCGAAACGCGCCTGTCGCTCGCCGCGGCCTTCCGCGACGCGGTGCTTGGCGGGGTGACGGACGACGTGGCGCGGATGCTCGAGCACGAAGCCGAGCTCGACGAGGAAATCCGCACCGCGATGGCGCTGGTGCTGCGCGGCTGAGGCGGCCCCACGGCCATGCGGCACTGTGTCGAAAGGCACTCCGCCCCGCCTTCCGGGATGCGACGCTCTCTTCGACAGAAGGAGACACGCATGACCACGTTCGACCCCGAGATCGACCAGTATATCTCCGAGGCGCTGACCGCCTACGGGCAAACCCATGACGAGGTGGACAGCGTCCGCCAGATCGCGGGCACCAAGTGGATCGTCGCCTATGCCGACGGCACATCGGTGCGGCTGCGCGCCGAGTCGCTCAGCCTCCGGCTGGTGTTCGAGCTGTTCCTCGATCTGCCCGCAGCGCAGATCACGCCCGAACTGATGGCGGGAATGCTGGTGTCGAACCTGATCCCCGAGCGCGCCGTGCCGGTGCATGTCGGGCTGGTCGGGGCCGAGGGGCCGATGGCGGTGACCACCGATATCCCCCTGCAGATGGTGAACGCCGAGCGGATGCTCATGGCCTTCGAGGCACTCCGGCAGGTCGGCGATGCCTGGCGCACGCTGGCCGAGATCGGCCCGGACCCGTCCGCTGCAGAAACCCGCCCCGAAGACACCATGATCCGCCTGTGAGGACACCGCCATGCCCACCCCCTCGATCACCGTCACCAGCAACACCTCGATCCAGGACCTCAAGGCCTTCGCCGACGCGGCCACCGGCAAGGAGCGCCTGAAGGCGCGCGAGAATGACGACGGTTCCGTCACGCTCTACCAGGCGAAGCATTCCAAACCCTCGGTCTGGTCGAAGATCATGGGCGACGACAAGCGCAGCGATGCGGCGGTGAAAGACGCGCTCTCGCTCTTCAAGTCCCAGTTCCGGGAGACCGATCCGGGCGGCAAGGCGCTCGATGGCCTGGCCGAGATGCTCATCCATGCGCCCGCAACGCCCACGGCCTCGCACTTGCGTCTGGTCATGGATATCGCGGCGGAGCTGGGCGATCATCTGCCCCGGCAGGAGGCGGTGCAGCGCAGTGAGGTTCCGGCGCTGGAAAAGCTTCTTCTTGCACCCCGGACCGAGGTGCGCCTCGCGGCGCAGGAGATCGCGGCGCAGTTGGCGCAGGGCCAATCCCCCGGCGAGATGGGCGATCTTGCGGATCGGCTTGCCGCGGGCCTGCACGAGGGCATGACCCATCCGGTCGTCGCACGGGAATACCCCGATGCGATCTATTCGGACGGTGCGGCGCTGATCGGGCAGATGCGCGACCTGGTGCTGTCGCAGGTCGGTGGCGAGCTGTCGGAGGGGGATGATCAGGCCCTGACCGCGCTTCTGAGCACGTCCTTTTTCCGGGCCTGCAACACGGCGATCGGCGGGCATCAGGTCTCTGGTGACCTGACCACGATCACCCTGGGCGATACGATCTATGACCGGGGCCCGAAAATCGGGACCGGCGGCTTTGCCGATGTCTATCGCTACGACGCCCGCGATGGCAGCGAGCCCGTCGCGGTGAAGATCCCCAAGATGGAATTGGGCAAGGTCACGGAGGGCGCGAACAGGGCCCTCGCGCAGGAAATCCCCGCGCACAAGGTGCTTGCCCAATTGGGTGAGGATGCAATCCTCGGCCTGAAGGGCGCCTTGCGCAGCGATGACGGCACCTTCGTCATGGTCAGCGAGCTTGCCTCTTCGGCCGGAACCGCGATGGAGTTCGCAGCCACGCTCAAGGACATGGTCGGCGCCGAGACACTGACCGAGCAGGAAAGGTTGATCGTTGCCCTGACCCTGGCCGAAGACATGGCCTATGGTCTCGATGCGATTCATGCGGCCGGTCTGGCGCACCTCGATTTCAAGCCGCAAAATGCCTTCATCGGGTTGGATGGGGTGGTGAAGGTGGCCGATTTCGGCACGTCGATCCAGCTTGATGGCCTCAAGATGAGTGCCTTGTCCGATGTCGACAACCCGAAATGGAAAGACGCGCATGTGATGTATCAGGCGCAGGCGGACAAGGACGCGTTTGCCGCCGAACTCGTCCCCGAGGTCGCGGCCGACGTGCTGTCCTTGCGCGTTGCCTTGTACCCGGGGCAATTGTTCCCCGAAGCCCAGACCAAGGTCGCTCTGAAAGAGGGTTTGCCGGACACTGCCAAGACGGCAATCGACAAGCTGTTCTCGCTTGACGGGTCCCTCGCGGCGGCACGGACCGCGCAAAGGGATCTCGACGGTGCCGCTGCCGATGCCTATTCGCTGGGCGTATCCATCCAGAACCTCGTGCGCGGCGATAGCAAGCCGATGGAAGCGGAACCCAAGTTCACCTACCTCATTCAACGGGAGATGGAGGCCTTTGCCCAGCGAGGTGAGGATCGCATCGGCGCGGGGGGTCTCTTCTCCACGCTCGGGGACGCGGGACTGAACGAACTGGTCAACAGGCTGACGGCACCCAACCCGGCTGACCGCCCCGCCAATCTCGTGGACTTCATGCAAGGGATGGACCTGCCGGACAAGGCGCTGATCGGCTCGGCCGGGGCGCGGGCGCTGATCCGGGCGATCTCGTCGGGCGATGCCGAGGCGATCCAGGCTGCCCGCCTTGTCGCGGTCGAGGCCGGGCCTCAGCAAGTGGCCGGCGAAGCCTGACCAGCCGCCCGCGTCGGACCGGCGCGGGCATGGCCCCCTTCCGACCCACAAGGCGGATCTGCCGGATCGTGGCCAACGGGGCGGCCATACCTGCCGGGCTTAGTGATGTTTGGCACAAGGGATGATCATCCCTGCTTCTAGGCTGATCACACCATTTGCAGGAGAGCACCCATGACCACGGCCATCGGGGCAACCCCCACACTTGCGCCCGCCACGCTCGACCCCGCGTCGGCGACGACACCGGCGGGGCCGGCCTCGCCGTCCTTCGACCTTGGCGCGGTCTTCGGCGGATCGGCGCAGGCCATGGGCCTGTCGGCCCCCTCCAACGTGCTGAACCAGGACATGATCTTTGCGCAGGTCACGGCCGAGCTTGACAGCACCACGGGCGAAACCGGCAGCCTGGCGACCGCCGCCGAGCTGTCGCAGAACGCGACATTGCTCGACCGCCTCGGCTCGCTTCTGGGTGGGGCCGACCAGCAGATCGCGGGGCTTGAGCCGGGATCGAACGATTTCCTCGGCTTCCTGTCGCAGATTGCGAACGCGCTCCTGTCGATCTTCGGCCTGCAGTCGCAGACGGCGACGGAGTCGGGCGTGGTGCAGCCGCTCGACAGCGCCCAGAGCACGGCCAACTCCGCCGCGGTCGAGGAAAGCGCCCTTGTCTTCGAGCGGACCGACGAACGCGAGCTGACCGCGCAGGTCGTCAACCCCACCGTGTCCGAGCGGACCTTGCCCGAGGTCTCGCAGCAGGCCGCCGCGGTGGCGCTGGCGCTGGGGATCGTGGCCGATGCCGTCGGGCAGCTGTCGAACGCCGCGGTGCCGCAGAACGCCGGGGTGAACGGCCCCCAGGCCCAGGTCGACGGGAGAGTGCGGCTTGCCGTCTGATCCGGCCCGGATGCCCCCTGCGCCGGGTCTGCCCGGCGATTGGTCCACGCTGTTGCGGCAGCTGGGCGATCACCTGCGCCTGCTGGTCGAGGCGCCCTTCCTCAAGGGCGACCTCGAGGCCGAGCTGCGGCTGCGCGCGATGCTGGCCGCGCAGGACATGGAAGAGCTGCATGCAGCCACCGACCGGCTGGCCGAGTATGTCAACGACCGCCTGAACGCGCTCGAGCGGCTTCAGGCGCTGGCCGAGGGCCGCGAGCCGCCCGCCCCGCGCGAGCGTTTCGCCACGGGCGACGGCGCGGCCGCCGTGGCGCGGCGCAGCATCGCCGCGGGCCCCTCGGGCAGCGATTTCGCATTGGACACGCGCAAGACCGTGGAGCTCGCCGAGCTGTCCCGCGGCCCCTTGCGTCTTTGAGGCAGACCGGAGCAGCAGATGGCCATTCCCCCTCCAGTACCGCCGCCCACCACCGGGACGGGCCCGTCCGCCCCGCTGGTCGATGCCTCCTGGGCCGGTGCGAATGGCGGGGCCGGTGTGCTCCAGCCGACGACAGGCGACGCGCAGCAGCTTCCGTCGCAGCACATGCCGGGCTCGGCGTCGGGCGCACGACCGACGGCCTACACCACGGCGGCGCAGGCGGTCTATCCGACGCTGACCGGGATCGGGACGGGGCGGCTGCCGGTGGCCGAACGCCCCGCGAGCTTCTCCAGCGACGCCCCCGCCGATTTCGCCAGCTGGCATTCCGCCTATCAGGTGGAGTGGCTGAAGAACCAGACCACGCCATTCGTGCCGAACACCTATTCGATCAGTGACGACGCCGGAAATCTCATAGCCTTCTATGCGCTGACCGATGATGACAGGCCGGTCAACCTGATGACGATGACCAAGGCCGAGTATGGCAAGCTCTCCGCCGCCGACCGGAGCGTCGCGGCCGGGACGATCGGGGGCTATCTCCAGATCATCGGTCGGCTGGAGGCGCTTGGCCTCACGACGGATTTCTCGACGGTCAGCTCGGCCCTGTCCAACCTGCAAACCGCGATCGACGACAGCGGCCTTCCCGAGGCCGACAAGGCGGTGTTCTTCGCGCAGTTCCAGCTCTTGCGCGGGGGCGATCCGCGCAGCACGGCGGCGGTGGCCGACGCGGACATGATGGCCAACATCACCGGGGCCATTGCGACGGATGTCTATGCAGAACGCATCGCGGCGCTCGGCGAAAGGCTCGACCGGGCGATCCGGTTTCACGCGACGCCCGACCCGTTCCCCGTCCACACCGAAGCGCGTGTCGTCAAGCAACCGCCGTTCTTCATCATCGGGCCGGAACCCACGACCGAGTTGTTGACCACGGTCGGTACGGCGTCGCTGATCTACAACGGGAACAGCACCGACGGCGCGGCGACGATCCGCGGCGGATATGCCGAATTCATGCGCGCCGAGCGGGCCATTCTCGCAAGCTAGACGATGCGAGCGATTCAGGCCGGTCTTCCCTATTCGGATCCCCGCCTCGATGTCGCCAACCTGATCAATTTCTTCCAGCTCCGCTACGAGGATGAAGCCCGCGCCGTCGCGGATGCGGGCACCGAGGAAATTCGGCAGCTCAACAAGTTGCTGCAGGATTACGCCCTGATGCAGCAGATGGTTCAGAAGCAGATCGGCTTTTACGACGCGTCCAAGCAAGATGAGAAACGCCGCTTCATGAATGTCGGCAGCTACACGGACGGTTTCACGCGGGACGGCAATTTCATCGAAACCGAGTTTGCCCAGGTCGACGACGTGCGCGGTGTTCAATACGCGCTGTTCAACACCACGACGGGCGGCCGGATCGTCGGAACCTACTCGTCCGACCTTATCGCGGTGATGCGTGACCGAAACATGCCGCGCTTTCACTTCTCGCTGATCCTCGAGGGCAGTTCGTCCTTCTCCGACCTGGCCAAGAAGGCGGCGGAGATCGGACAGGGCGACCGCACACCGGCCTGGACCGGGAATGAGCTAGACGACAGGCACGCGGCGGCCCTGTCGATGTTCATGGGCGACAGCCAGATCGACCGTGCCGCCAACAACCGGACGCACCCGCTGGAAACCCTTTACGGTGCCAACAGGCCGCTCATCGATATTCTCGACCGGCGGCTTGGCGTCGGCGAGGACAGCCTCGCGCTCAAGTCCAAGAACGAATGGGACAGTTTCGCCACCCAGCTCAGCGAGACCGTCACCATCCTCAACCAGCAGAACCAGATCCGCCAGAACGAGATCCAGAACGCCGAGAAACAGGCGAACCGCCATTTCGAGTTGGGCAACAACGCCCTGCGCAAGATGAACGACATCCTGATGTCCATCGGCCGGATCTGAGGCGATGACGACGGTCGGCCCCCATTGGGCGACGCAGAACCTGGACCCGGCCCGGCCGGTGATCCAGCCCACGCCCGGCGATGCGCTGGAGACGCCCTATAGCGCGCTCTCGGTCTCGGCCACGGACCAGCTCGACTGGGCGCGCGTCTCGGCCGATGCGCGGACGATCTTCCCCGTCTTCGACGGGCGGGTAAACCTGATGCCGGGCCGTCCGGCGGATTTCGCCAGCCCCAGTGCCGCCTCCTTCATGACCTGGCACGCGGCGCATCAGCTGGAATACCTGAACACCCACGGCAGCCTGCGGACGCTGAGCGACGACATCGGCGATCTGTCCGCGCGGGTGGCCACCGTTCCCGGCCCCCCCGACCTGACGGTCTTTCTGACTCAGGACGGGCGGCAGGCGATCACGCTCGCCACCCTGCGGCCCATCGACATCGCGCTTCTGTCGCTCGAGGATCAAAGGGCGCTCGCCGCCCTGCCGGAGTTCCTCGATACCATCGCCCCGGCGTTCAACCTGCGCCCTGCCGTCGGCGATGCCGGGCCGGAGGCCGTGCGCGACGCGTTGAAGGCGGACATCGCCGAGATCCGCACCCGGATCGAGGCCTC